>JAZRQT010000001.1:0-3350 GCA_045650105.1 Clostridia bacterium
TAAATCTCGTCAGCGCTTGCCCTTTCCCTTAGAAAAGTACGCACCTCATCCTCAAAGCCTGACGGGGCGCAAAGATTACAAAGCTCCTTTACCAGCATAAACATTCACCGTCCTTCAGCTTTAATGAAAATGTTGCAATAAGGCGGGCAGCCTTTTCCATATCCGAGCAGTCTGCAACCTCATAATTTGCGTGCATATATCTTACGGGAATTGAAATAAGTGCCGTAGGTATACCACTGCCCGAAACCTGAATTTCCCATGCATCCGTACCCGTATCACCGCCGCACGCTTCAAGCTGAATATCTATATCATCTTCGTTTGAAAGCGCAATAAGCGTTCTTGTCATTTTACTGTGAAGATTAGGTCCCATAGTAATAACAGGACCTTTCCCGCAGGGATATGCGTCTTCAGATACACCAGGGCTTTTTCCGTGGCACACATCTATTGCAATAGCACATCCAGGCTGAATTTGGGCTGCGGCTGTTTTTGCACCACGCAGTCCTACCTCCTCCTGCACAGTAGCAACGGCAATAATATCATTCTGAAGCTCATACCCCGACAGCATTTCGAGCACCTTTATAACTATGGCAAGACCTCCACGGTCATCAATACACCTTGCCGCAACGGCGTCGCCGTCAAGCTCTGTATAAAAGGTATTAAACGTAATTATATCTCCTATGCTTACAAGACTTTCTGCCTTTTCCTTCGAGAAAAAGCCTGCATCAACACAAAGCTCGGTAAGAGAAGGTAGCTTATCCCTTTTGGTTATAAGATGCGGGGGCTTTGCGCCTATTACACCAAAAAGCTTTTCCTTTCCCCATATTGTCACTTCTGTCCCCGGAAGAACTTTTGGGTCAAATCCGCCTATTGGCACAAATTTGAGGCTTCCCTCCTTTGTAATTTCGCTGACCATCAGACCAAGTTCGTCCATATGCCCCTCAATCATAAGAGAGGGGGCCTTTTCATTTCTACCTTTTTTCACACCTATAACATTGCCGAGAGCATCGGTGTAAACCTCGTCACAAAACTTCGAAAAAAGTGATTTTATACAGTTTCGAACTGGGTTTTCACTTCCGCTGACACCGACTTCACTGTCAAGTATTTTAAGATATTCGCAAATCTTCATACAACCATTCCTTCGTTTCGGTTACAGACTATTAACTATGCTCTTAAACAAATTACCACGCTCTTCAAAATTTTTGAACATATCAAAGCTCGTGCTTGCGTTTGAGAGGAGAACCGTATCCCCTGCAGTTGCGGCATTTCTTGCACACATTACCGCCTCTTCATAAGTTGCGCAAAACTCTGTTACTATATCCTTGCCTTCTCCCGTTTTTTCTGTATATTTATCAAGCGCCGCCTTTATAAGGGGACCCGTCTTTCCTATCAGGACAAGATGCTTTACCTTACGGGCAATATGCTCCCCTATTTCATCGTAGGGTATTCCCTTATCCTTTCCCCCTGCAATAAGAATTACCTTATCAAAAACCTTGAGTGTATTTATAGTCCTGTTCGGGCTTGAATCAATTGAACTGTTATAGTAACGCACCCCGTCTTTTTCACGCACAAATTCAATTCTGTGTGCAACGCCGCCAAAGGTCTGTGCAACCTTTTTCACTGCCTCTTTTTTATAGAGTGGGTATGTTGCCGCAATTGCTGTCATATAATTTTGCACATTATGCTCCCCGGGGATTTTAATATCAGAAATATCAAGAAGCTTTTCACCAAAGGCATAAATTGATTTTCCGTCGGAATAAACATCACACTCTGCATCATAGCCGAAAGAGCGTACAATTCCGTTGGCGCTTTCACGGCATTCGTATGACTTATCATTTGTCTTATTTACTACGAGAACGCTGTCCTCACCTGCGTTAATGTAAATATTCTTCTTTGCCTCTATATATTCCTCATAAGACTTATGAACATCAAGATGGTTTGGAGTTATATTAGTAATTACGGCAACATCAGCACTCTTTTTCATTGTGTGAAGTTGAAAGCTTGAAAGCTCTATCACCGCAATATCTTCCTCATTAATTTCGTCTGTTCTGCACAAAAGGGGTGTTCCTATATTTCCGCCGAGGTGGCAACGATAACCGCTTTCACACAGAATATTGTAAACAAGAGTTGTAGTAGTTGTTTTTCCGTCACTTCCCGTTATGCCGATAATTTTTGCGGGGCAAACCTCAAAAAATACTTCCATCTCGCTTGTTATTATACTGCTGTTTTCTTTCGCCTTTAAAAGAGCGCTATGGTCAAAACGCATACCGGGGGTTTTGAAAATAAGCTCACCTGAAAGATTATCAAGATAATCTTCACCGCAGCTGAGTATAACACCCATATTTTTTAACTGCTTTGCTGTTTCGCCAAGCTCTGCCTCCGTTTTTTTGTCGCAGGCGGTGACATTTGCCCCGTGCTTACACAAAAATTCGATGAGCGGCAGATTGCTTATACCGATACCTACCACCGTTATATTTTTTCCGTTTACGTACTCTTTAAATGCATCAAACTTTTTACTGCTCAATTTTCATTCCTCTTATCTGATAAAATTAGTCTTTATTTTTTCTTCGGTTTCAGGACTATTTATGCCTGCCTTTTTACCTGCGTTAATGCATTTTAAAAGCCATGCCATATTTCGTCCCAACGTACGCATTGCCTGCATACCCTCAAGGTCCTTTTTTACCTCATCAGGTGTATTTCCGTGCACCATTGTCCAGTACTGTGCCGTTACAATAGGCATCTGCATATATTCAGGGTATTTTAAAAGCTGGTCAAGTGTCGCCGTTGAGCCACCCCTTCTGCAGGAAGCTACTACTGCACAGGGCTTGTGCTTGAGCTTTCCGCCCGCACTGTAGAAAAGTCTGTCAAGGAAAGATGTCATCATTCCCGATGCCGCCGCATAATGAACGGGTGAGCCAAATACTACTGCATCAGCAGTATCAAGGAGCACTGCCGCCTCATTAACACAATCATCTGTAACACATTTTCCGTTTTTTACGCAGTATCCGCAGCCGAGGCACCCCTTTGTTGCCGCCCCTGCGTGGAAAATTACGGTTTCAATTCCTTCAGCATTTAACTGCTTTTCGATTTCTGTAAGTGCTGTATATGTACAGCCGTTTTTCTTGGGACTTCCGTTAAAGAGTATTACTTTCATTGAAACCAATCCTTTCTGAATTCTTATGAAACTGTCTTATCAATGCTTTATGGGTGACAATTTCCGCAAGCACTATATCCTTTTTCCACGGCATCTTCGCGAGTGCTAAAATATACCCTGTTCTTTTCGGCCGGTAAACTTTTACAGATTGAAGTGTGGAATACTTTAGATTTCAAGTTTCCGATATAGTCGTTTTCTT
>JAZRQT010000002.1:0-1637 GCA_045650105.1 Clostridia bacterium
CCCCTTGTGGCAGATATTCATTTTGATTACCGTCTTGCAATAGAGTGTGCAAAAGGCGGAGCTGACAAAATACGTATTAATCCCGGAAACATCGGTGCATCAGAGCGTGTAAAGGCAGTTGCAGAGGAATGTGGGGCAAGGAATATCCCTATAAGAATAGGGGTGAACGGCGGCTCGCTCGAAAAAGAAATTCTGGAAAAATATAAATCACCTACAGCGGATGCACTTTGTGAAAGTGCCCTTTCGCATATAAAGCTTTTGGAGGACTGTAATTTTTACGATATTGCACTTTCCCTTAAATCAAGTAATATTTCCGTTATGTATGAGGCATATAAAAAAATTGCAGAAATGATAGATTACCCCTTGCATATAGGAGTTACAGAGGCAGGGACAGAGTATGGCGGAGTGGTTAAAAACAGTATTGGTATAGGCGCACTTCTCCTTGAAGGAATAGGAGATACACTTCGTGTTTCACTTACTGCTTCCCCCGTGCGTGAAGTTACGGCAGGGATAGAAATATTAAAATCGCTCGGACTAAGGGGCGGAATAAACCTTGTAAGCTGTCCCACCTGCGGAAGATGCAGGGTTGATATGATAAGCGTTGCAGATGAGGTTAACAGACGTATTGCAAAAATTAACAAGGACATTACCGTTGCGGTAATGGGCTGCGCAGTAAACGGCCCCGGTGAGGCGAGAGAGGCTGATATAGGAATAGCCTGCGGAATAGGTGACGCACTTTTATTTAAAAAAGGGGAGATTATGCGGAAAATCCCCATTGCAAGTGCTGCAGATGAGCTTATAAAAGAAATTGAGGATTTATAATGGAAAAGAGCTATACATTAAAAACTGCATTTCCCAATGCAAAATGCAGTGAGCAAATGGAAAATGCCATAGTATCGAAAATAAATGCTGATGTAAAAAAGAGAATAATCTCGGCAGAGGTTATATTTGATACCATTGTAAAAAGGGCAGATATAGAAAAATTCCGCAAGGAAGTAATAAAGAATTATTCACTGAGTGATTTGGAGCTTGAGGCGGTTTTTAATACACAAAATATTACAGTTTCAGATGCGGTCAGTTATTGCACAGCGCTTCTTACAGAGGAAAATTCACTGTGGGGGGCAGTGCTTGATTCGTGTATTGCAGAGGATGAGGGCGAGTGTGTTAAAATTATGCTCCGTCACGGAAACCGTGAGCTTCTTGAAAACGATAATATAGAAAAAAAGCTTTCCGCACTTCTTTTAAAGAACTTTAGCATTGAAAAAGAAGTTGTGTTTGATACAGACGAAATGACGGTGGAAACAAAGCTTGAGCCTATTGTGATGCATAAAACGGATAATACCCCGAAGAAAATTGTATCCGTTGCCGCAGAGGGTGCATTAATCGGAAAACCATTTACTGTAAATGACCTTACAAATATTAATGAAATAGATAATTATTCAGGCTCTTGTATGATTTGCGGTGACATATTCGGCCTTGACTGCAGAGAAATAGCGAAAATTAAAAAGAGTATAGTATCGTTTTTTATTACGGATTACACAGGCTCCCTCACGTGCAAATGCTTTGTTCCGATAGCTGCGACAGAAGAGGTTATGGGTGCCCTTAAAAAGACGGGCACAGTTGCCGTAAGGGGAAAG
>JAZRQT010000003.1:0-3686 GCA_045650105.1 Clostridia bacterium
AAAGATGCCGCTTCAATCGGCATTATCGGTGCCGCTGACGGACCAACGTCTATTTTGGTTTCACAGGTTCTTAAATCAAATTATATCGGTCAGATAGCTGTTGCAGCATATTCCTATATGGCTTTGGTCCCTATTATTCAGCCTGCTGTGATTAAAACAGTTACAACCGCAAAAGAGCGGCGAATCAAGATGTCCTACAATCCTGCAAACGTGGCAAAAGAATTAAGGATTGCCTTCCCCATAATAGTGACATTTATTGCAGGATTTATTGCACCTACCTCTGTTGCGCTTGTCGGCTTCCTTATGTTTGGAAATCTTTTAAGGGAGTGCGGTGTACTTAACTCATTATCAGAGGCTGCACAAAAAATTCTCACAAATCTTGTGACGCTTTTGCTTGGTATAACCATTTCGTTTAGTATGATTGCAGAGCAATTTGTGAACATTCAAACGCTTATTATTATGGGACTGGGACTTGTTGCATTTGTGTTTGATACTGTTGCCGGTGTGTTTTTTGCAAAATTTATTAATCTGTTTACAAAGGATAAGATAAATCCTATGGTCGGAGCAGCAGGTATTTCTGCTTTTCCGATGTCGTCACGAGTAATTCAAAAGCTTGGTCAGCAGGAAGACCCTCAGAACTTTCTTCTTATGCATGCAGTTGGAGCAAACGTTTCAGGGCAAATTGCTTCGGTTCTTGCAGGCGGAATGATACTTAATCTTATTCCGCAGTTAATAAAGTAAAGGGGGATACGAACTATGAATTATAAGGATTTAATGTCGGCAATTAACCTTATGGGGCAGGGAATGACAGGGATATTCACTGTAATGGTCATAATTTCTATCATTGTTTATTTGCTTACACGGTTTTTGACTAAAGAAAAGTCTTAATAAATCAGATATATATACAGGTGATAAAATTGAATTTACCTCTGGAATTCTTGGGAAGAATGAAAAACGATTTAAAAGAAGAATATGAAAGCTTTATAAAATGCTATGAAAAAGAGCCGTATAACGCTCTTCGTGTAAATACGCTCAAAATCACGCCCGAGGAATTTTGTGAAAAGCTTGATTTTTTGGGTGAAAGAGTAGAGTGGTGTGAAAGCGGATTTTACTACGAGGGGAAAAAGGGTGCTCACCCTTCAAGCATAGCAGGACTTTTTTACTCGCAGGAGCCGTCAGCGCAGATTGCGGCAGAGCTTGCCGATATAAAAAGGGGCGATATTGTCCTTGATTTATGTGCCGCACCGGGCGGTAAAAGTACGCAGGCGGCAGCAAAGCTTTGCGGTGAAGGATTATTAGTGTCAAACGAGATAAATGGCGGAAGGGCAAAAATACTGTGCGAAAATATAGAGCGTATGGGAATTAAAAATGCCGTTGTGACAAATATGCATCCCGAGAAGCTTTCTGAATGTTTTGAAGAGTTTTTTGATAAAATAATAGTTGATGCCCCCTGCAGCGGAGAGGGAATGTTCCGCAAGGACGAAACTGCAGTAACGGAGTGGAGCATTGAACACACACAGGCGTGCGCATACAGACAGTTATCAATTCTGGACTCTGCATATAAAATGCTAAAATGCGGCGGAAAACTTATTTATTCAACGTGCACCTTTGCAAAGGTTGAAAACGAGGATGTTTGTCAGGCCTTTACGGAAAAATATCCTGATATGGAGCTTCTTAAAAGTCACCGCCTGATGCCTCATAAGATAAAGGGTGAGGGGCATTTTTCCGCAGTATTCATAAAAAAGGGAGAAGAAAAGTATAAAAAAAGGATTATGCCCAAGACAGCAGGGAAGGATATAATTGAAAGCTACAGAGCATTTGAAAAGGAAAACCTTAACGTAAATCTTGAGGGCAATTTTGTAGCCTTTGGTGAAAATCTGTATCTTCTTCCGGGGGAAATGATTTCCCTTGACAAAATTAAGTGCGTAAGGGCTGGGCTTCTTCTCGGCGAAGTGCGCAAAGGGCGCTTTATTCCGTCGCACCATCTTTGTATGTCGCTCAGGAAAGAAGATTTTAAGCGTACAATTGCACTTTCAGATGAAAAAATCAGTGACTATGTAAAGGGCAATTCAATACCTTTAGACAGTGAAAAAGGGTACGGCGCAATGCTTTATATGGAAAAATTCCCAATTGGGTGGTATAAATACAGTGACGGATATGCAAAAAACCATTATCCCAAGAATTTAAGAGTATAAAAGGAGATAATAAATATGTTCAACGTATGGCATAATGTAAACCCCGAAAGAATTAAGAAGGACGATTTTCTGGCAGTAATAGAAATCCCCAAGGGCGGACGAAATAAGTACGAGCTTGACAAAGAAACGGGAATGATAATTCTTGACCGTGTGCTTTACACATCGACGCACTATCCTGCAAACTACGGCTTTATCCCCAGAACATATGCAGATGACGGGGACCCGCTTGACGTGCTTGTTTTATGTCAGGAAAAGATTGACAGCCTCGTTCTGGTTCGCTGCTATCCTATTGGTGTTATCAAGATGATTGATGACGGTAAGGTTGACGAAAAGATTATTGCTATACCCTTTAGCGACCCGACCTATGCTGCGTATAAAGAACTCGGAGAATTGCCCGACCACATTTCACGTGAGATTTCGCATTTCTTTGAAGTATACAAAATGCTTGAAAACAAACAAACTGCCGTGAACGAGGTTTTAGGACGGGAAGAGGCAGAAAAGGTTATAGAAAGCTGCATAGCATCCTACAAAGAAAAAATTCTTGGCTGAAAGGAATAAAATATTATGGGAAAGCCATTATTTGTACTTGCATCTGCGTCACCGAGAAGAAAACAGCTTCTTCAGAGTATTGGTCTTAGTGCGCAGATAATGCCTGCAAACATTGATGAGGACAAGCTAAAAGGTCTGCCCCCTGAAAAAATGGTTTCGCAGCTTGCAATGCTTAAGGCAACTGACGTTGCACGCTCGTTTAAGGGGGAAACGTATGTTATCGGTGCAGATACGTGCGTGTGCCTTGACGGTGAAATCCTCGGAAAACCGCACAATATTGCCGATGCAA
The DNA here is from genome assembly GCA_045650105.1 of Clostridia bacterium. Taxonomy (GTDB): domain Bacteria; phylum Bacillota; class Clostridia; order UMGS1883; family UMGS1883; genus UMGS1883. The sequence continues at coordinate 3,034 of JAZRQT010000003.1, forward strand.
AAAGAATGCTCGGAATGCTTAGCGGAAAGGTGCATACAGTATATACGGGTTACTGCGTGGTAGACTGTAAAAGCGGCAATGCAGTTTCAAAGTGTGAGAAAACAGAGGTAAAATTTCGCACACTCACTGAAAAAGAAATAGATGCCTACATAAAAACACGGGAGCCTATGGATAAGGCAGGGGCATACGGTATTCAGGGAAAGGGTGCTCTGTTTGTAGAAAAGATAGAGGGAGATTATTTTAACGTTGTCGGACTCCCCTTATGCGCACTCACACTGATGCTGCGTGACGAGTTTGGTTTGGAAGTAATTTAAAAGGAATGAATTCGAATGAAAAAATTCAGTAAAAAGCATATTATAATATTTGCGTGTATAACCGCTTTGATACTTTCTGTTTCTATAGTTTCCTTTAAAACGGGGAATAATGCAGTATCAAATGCAATTGGTACTGTGATTTCACCGATACAGAGCGGTGTTTCCGCATTGGTGAGGGGTACGAAAAATTTTGCGGTAAATATCTTTTCCTCGGGTAAAAACGCACGTGAGAATGAAAAGCTGAGGGCGGAGATAGCATCGCTTAATGACCAGCTTCGAATGGTTGAGGGATATAAAACGGAAAATGAGAAGCTGCGCTCAATGCTACAGCTTGCCGAG
>JAZRQT010000004.1:0-2255 GCA_045650105.1 Clostridia bacterium
AAGCCCGCTTGGCCTCCGACTTTTCATATGGGGACAACCATCAAGGCAAAACTCTGTAGAGCCTTCCGGTGCATTTTCTCTTGTGAAATGTGTGAGAGAGCCGAAAGAATGTGCTCTCTTACACTCTTTGCCCATAAGCCATTGAAGTATATCCATATCGTGACAGCATTTCTGAAGAAGCATAAAGCTTGATTCGTCCTCATTACCCCAGTTTCCTCTTACGAAACTGTGGCTCTGGTGCACGTTGCCGACACATTCATCTGCGTGGATTGAAACGATATCACCTACTGCACCTTCGTCAATAAGATTTTTAAGAGTGCGGTAAAAGAGCGTGTAGCGAAGTACGTGGCAAACAAGTATTTTTACACCCTTCTTTTTAGCGGCAATTGCAATGTCGTAACATTCCTCGGGAGTGGGGGTTACGGGTTTTTCTAAAAGAAGGTCATAACCTTTTTCAATAGCCTTTAAAGAAGGCTCATAATGCATTCTGTCCATAGTTGCGATAACAGCAACATCTGCCAGTTTTTCTATTTCAAGAAGCGGCTCCCATGTGGTAAAACACATATTTTCAGGAACATTATGCTTTTTGCGTATGTATTCTCTTCTTGCCTCAATCGGTTCTGCAACGGCAACAATTTCATACTTTTCAGGCATTTGTGCCATAATGTCAGTATAGCCCATGCCTCTACCGCCTGCACCGATAAGTATAACCTTAAGCTTTTTCATTAAAAACATCCTTTCATAGAAGTTATATTTGAATGATAACACACAGAAAAACACATAACAATACTATAATGGACACAAAACATTTGATTTTAGCTACAAAATACGATAAAATGAGAAATGTGAAATGCGAAGTTCGAAATTTGAAATGATTGTAGGATTTTTGCTCCGCAAAAATCCTGTTTTATTTGATATTCTTCATATATAAAAGGAGATGCTTTGCACCTCCTTTTAGCTCTATATTTTCATAGTAAGTGATATTCTCTTTTTCTCTTTGTCCACGTCAAGGACTTTTACCTTAACTATATCGCCCACGCTTAAAACATCTGTGGGATGCTTGATAAACTTATCAGAAATCTGCGAAATATGCACCAGTCCGTCCTGATGGACGCCAATATCCACAAACGCACCGAAGTCTATTACATTTCTTACAGTACCCTCTAAAATCATACCGTTTGTAAGCTCTTCAAGAGACATACATCCGCTGCGAAGAAGCGGCTTGGGAAGCTCGTCGCGCATATCACGTCCGGGCTTTGCAAGGGTATCACAAATATCACGAAGTGTAAACATACCTATGTTAAACTCTGCACATATTTTTTCTGCAATTTCCTTTGTAATGCGTTTCGTAATGTCTGAAAAATCACCTTTGGCACTTTCCTCGTCGCTGTAGCCACACTGCGAGATAAGCGCCCTTGCGGCATCGTAGCTTTCAGGATGAACAGAGGTATTATCTAAAAATTCCTTACCACCTGGTATACGCATAAAGCCTGCACACTGAATAAATGCTTTGTTTCCAAGCTTGTTAACCTTCAAAAGCTCCTTTCGTGAAGAGAAAGAGCCGTTTTCTTCACGGTAATCGACAATGTTTTTTGCCACTGCTGATGAAATTCCTGAAATATAACCAAGAAGTGATGCCGATGCAGTGTTGAGGTCAACACCGACATTATTTACGCAATCCTCCACAACTCCGCCTAAGGCTCCTGAAAGCTTTTTCTGATTACAGTCATGCTGATACTGTCCCACTCCGATAGAGCGTGGGTCAATCTTTACAAGCTCTGCAAGCGGGTCCTGAAGTCTGCGTGCAATAGAAACAGCACTGCGCAGTGAAACGTCAAAATCGGGAAATTCCTTTGCGCCAAGCTCGCTGGCACTGTAAACCGATGCACCCGCCTCGGAAACCACCATATATTTAATGGGCTTATCCATTTCGCCGATAAGTGAGGAAATAAACTTCTCGCTTTCGCCCGTGGCAGTACCATTACCGATTGATATGAGGGAAACATCATTTCTTTCAATCATTGCTTTTATCTGTTTTTTAGCCTTTTCTAAATCGTGATGCTCGAGCGTGAAATAGCCGACACCCGTCTCTAAAACCTTGCCCGTAGCGTCAACTACGGCAAGCTTACAACCCGTGCGGTAGCCGGGGTCAACGCCGAGAACTGTATAACCCTTAACAGGCGGTGTCATAAGCAGATTTTTTAGATTAACACTGAAAAGTCCGATTGCACCGTTTTGCGCACGCTCGGTAAGAG
>JAZRQT010000005.1:0-11077 GCA_045650105.1 Clostridia bacterium
AAATTGCAGTGCAATCCCCTGTCTTTGGCGAGCCACAGCTTGACTTCGGCTCACTTGCAGGCGATAAAATTGCAAATGCGCTTCGGGAGATTGATGTTACTACGCTTACCCCCATTGAGGCAATGAATAAGCTTTACGAGCTTCAGAAGATGTTATAAGGCGGTGAAGGTATGGGCAAAATTAATGTTCTTGACAAATTTACTGCAGAAAAAATTGCCGCAGGTGAGGTTGTCCAGCGACCTGCCAGTGTAATAAAGGAGCTTGTCGAAAACGCTATTGATGCAGGCGCAACAACAGTTGTCGTTGAAATAAAAAGAGGCGGTACCACATATATGCGTGTTACCGATAACGGTTCGGGAATGGACAGGGATGATGCCCGCACTGCCTTTTTAAGACACGCTACAAGTAAAATAAAAACAGATAAAGACCTTGAACATATATCAACGCTCGGCTTTCGTGGTGAGGCTCTTTGTTCTATCTGCGCCGTAAGCAGAACAGAGCTTTTCACGAAACAGCGTACCGCCTCCGAAGGCACGCACGTTATTGTAGAAGGCGGCGAGGAAATTTTGTGCGAAGGGGCAGGCTGTGCTGACGGAACAACCATTGTTGTGAAAAATCTCTTTTTCAACACCCCTGCCCGAATGAAATTTATGAAAAAGGACTCTGTGGAGGCGGGTGCCATAACAGATGTCTGTAACAAGCAGGCACTTAGCCATCCCAATGTTTCAATACGCCTTATCCGTGACGGGAAAGAGGTTCTTTTCTCCCCCGGAGATAATGTTTTAAAAAATACTGTCCACAGTATTTTCGGCAAGGACATTGCATCACACACGATAAACGTTTCGTATACAAAAGACGGCGTATCGGTATCAGGGCTTACGGGGAAGGGTAATCTTTCAAGGCCTAACCGCCTTATGCAGATTTTCTTTGTAAACGGAAGATTTGTTGTTAACAAAACGCTTTTAACTGCGGTGAGTGAGGCGTATAAAAACGAGCTTATGATTGGTCGGTTTCCCGTATGCGTGCTTGACATATCGCTTGACCCTTCTTTGGTTGACGTTAATGTTCACCCGGGGAAAACAGAGATTAAGTTTGCATCCGACCAAAGCGTTTATGAGGCAGTTTACTGGGCGGTAAAAAATTCACTTTCAGAAACTGCAACGCCGAGGAATGTTTCGCTCCCTGTCTCCAAAGAGGCGTACAAAATGCCTTCTATACACGAGCCGCCCGTTCAGATTTCTTTTACACAGAAAAATAAAAACACCTCTCTTAATTTTAAACCTTTCACACCAAAGACAGAGCCATCCCCTGCCTGGACGGTGAAAAACATAAATCAAATACGTGAAGAGGTTAAGCCGTATGAGGGAAAACTCCCCGTAAGGAATATTGAGGGAATTGACAATAAAAAAGAGGAAATACCCAAAGTTAAAAACGAGCCTCTCTTTTCAGCACCTTCTCCCAAAACGGATGAAGAGAATGCCATAGAAAATCCTCCGTCTATTGGAAGTGATTTTCGTATTATCGGACAGCTTTTCTCCACGTATATTCTTGCCGAAGGTGACGGTGAGTTTTTGCTGATGGACCAGCACGCCGCACACGAGCGTATTCGTTTTGAGGAGATAAAAAATAGTGGCTATAAAACAGATACACAGCTTCTGCTTATGCCAATCAGTGTTAATCTGACACCGTCTGAAAAGGAGCTTGCGTTAGAGAAAAGCGAGTTTCTTCTTGATATGGGCTTTGAGTTTGAGGATTTTGGAAAAAATGCAATTGTACTGCGCTCTCTCCCCGCTGACTGCCTTTATGAAGAGGGCAGCGACCTTTTTATAGAAATGCTCGGTATCTTAGGCGGAAATGAGGGCGGCGAAATAAGTGCTGTGCGTGACAAGGCAGTTTATACTGTAGCCTGCCGCAGTGCGATAAAGGCAAATTTATCACTGTCTCTTTCAGAGCTTCAGGAGCTTTTTTCGCAGGCAATGGCACTGGAGGGCATTTCCACGTGTCCGCACGGCAGACCTATCTCAATAAAGCTGACAAAATACCAGATTGAAAAAATGTTTGGAAGAATTGTTTAATATGACTAACAAAATACCACTTGTTGTTATTGCAGGGGCAACTGCCTCGGGCAAAACTAAGCTTGGGATAGAGCTTGCAAAGGCTCTTGGCGGCGAGGTTATCTCCTGCGATTCAATGCAAATATATAAAAATCTTGATATCGGCACGGCAAAGCCGACACACAGTGAGATGCAGGGCATTCCCCATCATATGATAGACATTGCATCGCCTACAGAGGATTTCAGTGTTGAAAAATTCTGCCGCCTTGCCGAAGAAAAGATAAAAGAAATCCATATGAGGGGCAAGCTTCCCATAATGGTGGGCGGCACGGGGCTTTATATTGACAATACTGTCCTTGCCACAAAGTTTACTGCCCCGAAAAGGGATGAAAAGCTTTCAGAAGAGCTTTTGTGTTATGCAAAGGAGCACGGAAATGAAGCGCTTTTTGAAATATTAAAAAAAGAAGACCCCGAGGCATCTTTAACCCTTCATCCCAATGACACAAAAAGGGTTATACGGGCGATTGAAACAGTTCGCACCACGGGAAAAACACGCAAATGTCTTGACGAAGAAAGTCGTCCCCAGGAGTCGCCGTATAACTATCTTTATATGGCAATTGATATGGACAGGGCAAAGCTTTATTCACGCATTGAAAAGCGTGTGGATATTATGCTTCGTGACGGTCTTTTGGAGGAAGTGCAAAAGCATATTCTTCCTCAAATGAAAAAAATGTCCACCGCCCTTATGGCAATCGGCTACAGAGAGGCTGTGTGGTATTTTAAAGGCTTATGCACCTACGGCGAAATGGTTTCCCTTTTAAAGCGAAACACCCGCCGTTATGCAAAAAGGCAGCTTACGTGGCTGCGAAAGAACAACTATGTTTTATGGCTTGAGAGTGAAAATGCATTTTCTCTTGCCCGACAGTTAATTAAAGAAAGGATTTTGACAAATGAAGACACAAATTAATCTGCAGGACGTATTTCTGAACCAGGTAAGAAAAGATAAAATTGCAATTACAATTTTTCTTTTAAGCGGCTTTCAGATTAAAGGCCTTGTAACAGGCTTTGACAACTACACGGTAGTCCTTTACAGCGATGGCAAGCAGGAGCTTATATATAAGCACGCCATTTCAACTATTATTCCTGCTACACCTATTAATTTTATTGCATCTGAAAAGGAACAGGAAATTTCCCAGATTTGATAAAGGAGAGTTTCAGGCTATGCACAAAGTGCTGAAAACGGGATTAATAATATTATTACTGGCACTGCTTTTAAGTACACTTAGCTATTGCAGTGCACCTTTTGATACCCAGACTGCGCACGTTGTAAATGTAAAAAAGGCTGTTACGGGCAGCGGTTTTCTTCTTCGTAAGGAAACGCTTGTAAAAGGAAACACAAACGGTGTTTTTGAAACGGTTGCAAAAGACGGCACACGTGTAAGCCGTGGAACTGCTGTCGGCGTTATCATCAGCGGAAATCTTGATAAATCACTTTCAGAAAAGCTGGAGGAGGTTTCCCGCAGAATAGAGGAAATTAAGCAGTCGGGAAGTATCTTTGACATTTATTCCTCTGACGAGGCACGCATCTTTTCCGCAATGAAGGATATTACCTCTACCATACGCCAAAGGGTGAGTAAGGAGGATTTTATTTCTGCAAAGGAAAACACCCTTTCCCTGAGCGCCCTTGTTCAGAAAAAAAACTCTGCTGAAAATATGACGTCTGCGGACAAGCTATTAGTATCTCTTGAGGAGGAAAAATATAATCTTGAGCAACAGCTGGGAGGCATCCGTGAAGAAGTCCTCGCCCCTGCATCAGGCTATTTTTACACAACACTTGACGGTCTTGAGGGGAAAGGAAATGAGAAGGATATTGCTGCGCTTTCTGCTTCTGATATAAATAATTTTTCACAAACTCTTAAGGATTTTGATCCTGAAAGCGGTGCCAATGCAAAAATCATCGATACTTACGTGTGGTACCTTGCCGCATCTGTTCCCCTTGAAGAGGCTCAGCTTTTTTCGCAGGGACAAGAGGTTACTGTGTCAATTGACGAGTCTCCTGCCGTTAAGGCAAAAATTCTTGCCGTTAACACCGATGCATCGGGAGAGGCTGCACTCATATTAAAATGCGACAGAAACATTGTGGGTATATACGAAAAACGTACTGCAGAATTTGAAATCTGCATTGAAGAATACAGCGGTCTTTACGTTCCCTCTGCGGCAGTTCGTGTTGTCGATGACATTCCCGGTGTTTACGTAATGACGAAAAATAAATCAGTAGCGTTTAAATGCATTGATATTATTCTTAGTGAGGATAATTATTACATAGCTAAAAATAAATATGAGCCCCCTGAAGGCTCTCCCTACGGGGCACTTAAGGTATACGATAATATTCTTGTAAATCCGGAGGCGGTGAAAGGCAATGCCATTAAAGAACAATCTTATTGACATTCACAAAAGAATAGCGGCGGCTTGTGCCCGTTCAGGAAGAAACACAGACGAGGTCACCCTCATCTGTGTAAGTAAAACCATCCCATCTGAAATGATAGCAGAGGCACAAGACTTAGGCGAAAATGTGTTCGGCGAAAACCGTCCGCAGGAGCTAAGGGACAAGCTCCCCCTTATTAAAGGCGCACAGTGGCACCTTATCGGACATCTGCAGACAAACAAGGTTAAGTATGTGGTCGGAAATAGCGCACTTATCCATTCTGTGGATAGTTTGCATCTTGCAGAGGCAATAAATGACGAGGCTTTTAAAAAGGGAATTATTCAGGATATTCTCCTTGAAGTGAATATTTCAGGCGAAGAAAGTAAATATGGTTTGACAATCAGTCAAATCCCTAATATAATTAAAGAAGTGGGTTCTCTCAAAAGCATCCGTTTCAGAGGTTTTATGACGATGGCACCGCTTGGTGCGCCTGAGGAGGAAATCCGCAGTATTTTTAGAAGTGCCCATAATCTTTTTACGCAGTATAAAGATTATGGCGCAGACATCCTTTCTATGGGAATGTCAGGCGATTTTGAAATCGCCATAGAAGAGGGCGCAACGCATATAAGAGTAGGCAGCTCTATATTTAAAAAGGGGCTGTAAAAAGCAAGCTGTGATTTCTGTACTGTTAAAAAGGATTTCCCGCTTGGGAAATCTTCCATCATTTCGAACTTCGAATTTCGAATTTCGAACTCTAAAAAATCACTGTTAATTATTTTCAAATAACAAATTTTAAGTGCGTTGTTTCGCACTATAGGAGGTTATTATTATGTCATTTTTATCAAAATTCAGTGACCTTGTCTTTGGTCCCGACGATGATGATGAGGTAGATTTTGCAACAAACAACGAGCCGCAGTTCGATTTTGACCAGCCCCCTGTTGCACCCGCTGCAAAAAAGGCAAAGGTTGTAAACATCGCTGCAACAACACAGCTCAAGGTTGTAGTTGTATCAATCGAGCAGTTTGACGAAGCTCGTGAGGTTGCAGATCATCTGCGCAGCAAAAAGCCCGTTGTAATCAACCTTGAAAAGCTTGAAAAGGAAACTGCACGCAGAGTAATTGATTTTATCAGCGGTGCAGTATACGCACTTGGTGGCTCTATTCAGAAGGTTTCAGGCGGCATCTTCCTTATTGCGCCTTACAACGTGGACATTATGTCAGACGTACGTGATGAGCTTAAAAACACAGGTATCTTTCCGTGGGAATAACGGATAAGAAACGTTTTTTATCCTCCCTTGATTATGAGCATAGCATAAAATTTGCCCACATCTACGATTTGGCTGAAAAAGCGTATCGGCAGGGGCGCAGTTTGTATGGAGATTTTCTGTCGGAAGGCTCTATCGGGGAGCTTTTGCGGCGCAGAGATTTTCTGCCGATACACCCCGTCCTTTTTGGAGGGTATGAAGATGCGGAGCGGAAAATGGTTGGCTTTATTTCCGAGTATGAGGAGCCTGACTTTCCAATCAGCGTTCTTTCCCTTTCTTCGCCCCGCCTTAAAAATTTGTCACATCGTGACTTTTTAGGCAGTATTATGGCTCTGGGCATAAAGCGTGAAAAATGCGGGGATATTATAATGAATGATAATTCCTGCCAGATTTTGCTGCACCGTGATATTGCAGATTTTGTATGTTCTTCTTTAGGCAAGGTTAAGAGAGAGGGTGTGAAGCCTGCGCTTACAGAGCTTTGCGACCTTATCGTGCCTGAGAAAAAGTTTACAACCATCAGCGGAACTGTTGCCTCCCTGCGGCTTGATGCGATAATCTCCCTTTTCGCAGGAAAGGGGCGCTCTAAAAGCAGTGAGCTTATTTTGGGCGGGCTTGTCTTTGTAAACGGCATTGCCGCATCAAAATGCGATATGCATCTATCCCACGGAGATACTGTATCTGTGCGTGGAATTGGGCGTGCTACACTAAGCGTGGGCGGACATTCAAAAAAGGACCGCATATTTATTACTTTAAATAAGTTTTCGTAAAAGGAGAGCGGTATTATGCTTTATATTTTCATTTTTCTCTTTATTATCGCTCTTGACCAGATAACAAAGATACTTATTACTTCCGCCTTTTCTCTCGGTCAGGAAAAGGTTATTATTCCGAAAATTCTTTCTTTTACCTATGTGCGTAACGAGGGGGCGGCTTTCGGACTTTTTTCGGGTGCCCGCATATTTTTTATTGTTTTTACAATTATTGTTCTTTTAGGGGCAGTATACTATATTGTAAAAATGCGTCCCCGCTCCCCGCTTGAAAAAACGGCACTTTCCTTTATTTCGGGCGGCGCCGTAGGCAACTTTATTGACAGAGCGGTATTTGGCTTTGTCAGGGATTTTATAATGACCACATTTATTGATTTTCCCGTTTTTAATGTCGCCGACTGTTTTGTATGCATCGGTGCGGCACTTTACGTATTATATGCCTTTAGTGGCAGCCGAAACGAAAGTGAGGCTGCAAACGGATGAATGAAATAAATTCCACCATAAAACTGACAGCGTGCGAAAAAGCACGCTGCGATGTCTATATAGCACAGAATTCCCCTGACCTTACAAGGAGCTTTTTAAAGGGACTTTTTGAAAAATCTATGGTTTTGGTAAACGGAAGTCCTGTCCGTTCCTCCTTCAAAATTAAGGAGGGCGATGAAATAACGGTGTATCTTCCCCAGGTAAAGCCCCTTGATGTAATACCGCAGGATATTCCCCTTGATATAGTTTTTGAGGACAGCGAGGTTCTCGTTATAAATAAGCCTCGAGGAATGGTTGTCCACCCTGCCGCAGGGAATGAGGATAATACCCTTGTAAACGCCGTTATGCACCACTGCGGAGATAATCTTTCGGCGATTAACGGTGTTCTGCGCCCGGGAATTGTCCACAGAATTGACAAGGACACAACGGGACTTTTAGTTGTTGCAAAAAGCAATAGCGCACATCTTTCACTTGCTTCTCAGCTTTTGGACAAAACGCTGGGCAGAACATATTATGCCATTGTGCACGGCAATATAAAAGAAGATAATATTACCGTAAATGTCCCCATTGCAAGGAGTACTGCCGACCGCAAAAAAATGGCAGTTTCTAAAACGGGCGGACGTGAGGCGGTTACACATATTACCGTTTTGGAGCGGTTTGGTAAGTATACTTATATAAAATGCAGACTCCAGACGGGGCGCACCCACCAGATACGTGTGCATACAAAGCATTTGGGACATCCCATTTTAGGCGATAAAACCTACGGACTTAAAAAAGAGGAGTTTGCGCTTGCAGGGCAGCTTCTCCACGCAGGTGAAATTGCATTTATTCACCCCAAAAGCGGTGAGGAGGTTTCTTTTACAGCACCCCTCCCCGATGATTTTAATAAAACACTTGAGAAAATAAGAGCTAAATATTTATAATGCGAAATGCGGAGTGCGAAATGCGAATTTTACATTTCGAATTTAAAGGAAGGTTGATTCAAATGGAAAAGGAAAAATTTTATATCACTACCCCCATATACTATCCCAGCGACAAGCTGCACATAGGTCATTCCTACTGCACAGTTGCGGCGGATACAATTGCCCGCTATAAGCGTGCGCAGGGCTATGACGTTATGTTTCTTACGGGAACGGATGAACACGGTCAGAAAATTCAGCGCATCGCCGAGGAGAGGGGTGTTTCTCCGCAGGAATACGTTGATAATATTGTTAAGGGCATCAAAGATTTGTGGAAGATGCTCGATATTACCAATGATAGATTTATCCGTACCACTGACGAAATGCACGTAAAAGCCGTACAGAAGATTTTTAACACTCTTTATGAAAAGGGTGACATCTATAAAAGCGAGTATGAGGGATGGTACTGTACCCCCTGCGAATCCTTCTGGACAGAGCATCAGCTCATTGACGGAAAATGTCCCGACTGTGGAAGAAGTGTTGAAAAAACAAAGGAGGAAAGCTATTTCTTCCGTCTTTCCAAATATCAGGACAGACTTATCGACCTTATAAAAAATAATCCCGATTTCCTTCAGCCTTCTATACGTCAGAACGAAATGCTTAATAACTTCCTTATCCCCGGACTTGAAGATTTGTGCGTTTCCAGAACGAGCTTTGACTGGGGTATTCCTGTAGAATTCGACCCCAAACACGTTGTATATGTATGGCTTGATGCCCTTACAAACTACATCAACGCACTTGGCGCATTTTCTGATGATGACGCAGATTTTAGGAAATACTGGCCCGCAGACGTACATCTTGTAGGTAAGGAAATCGTGCGTTTCCATTCAATTATCTGGCCGGCAATGCTTATGGCGCTTGACCTTCCTCTTCCCAAGCAGGTTTACGGTCACGGCTGGCTCCTTCTTGACGGCGGTAAAATGAGTAAGTCCAAGGGTAATGTTGTTGACCCTGTTACACTTATAAATAAATACGGCGTAGATGCAATCCGTTATTTCCTTATGCGTGAAATGCCCTTTGGCGCTGACGGCGTATTTAATAACGAGGCGCTTATAAACCGTATTAATTCAGACCTTGCAAATGACCTCGGAAACCTTGTAAGCCGAACCGTAAGTATGGCAGAAAAATACTTTGGCGGCACTGTTACAAATAAAGCCGTTTGCGAGGATGTGGATAATGAGCTTATCACCCTTGCAAAACAAACCCCCTCTAAGGTAGAGGAGCTTATGGATTCATTCCAGTTCTCTCAGGCACTCTCTGAAATCTGGAAGCTTATCAGCCGTACAAACAAATATATTGACGAAACAATGCCCTGGGCACTTAGTAAGGACGAGGCTAAGAAAGACCGCCTCGAGACAGTTATGTATAACCTTTGTGAATCTATTCGTATAGCGGCAGAGCTTATTGCACCCGTAATGACACGCACCACTCCCGCAATCCTTGCGCAAATCGGTGCAAAGGAGAGCGGCTGGAACAGTGCGAAAACGTGGGGCGTTCAGGAGAGCTTTACAGTTACAAAAGGCGACGTTCTCTTCCCCCGAATTGATGTTGAGGCAGAGCTTAAAGCAATTGAGGAAGAGGCGGCAAAGGCTAAGGAAGCACAGATAGAAAAGCCTGAGGCGAAGGAAGAAATCACTATTGACGATTTTTGCAAAACGGAGCTTCGTGTTGCAAAAGTTATTGCGTGCGAAAAGATTAAAAAGGCGAAAAAGCTTCTCAAGCTTCAGCTTGACCTCGGCTATGAAAAAAGGCAGGTTGTAAGCGGTATAGCACAGTACTACGAGCCAGATGACCTTATCGGCAAAAAGGTTGTTATTGTAGCAAACCTTAAACCCGTTAAGCTTTGCGGCGAGGATAGCTTCGGTATGATTTTGTGTGCGGCAAACGATAATCAGCTTTCTATTGTTTCGCCGTCTGACGATATGGAAATAGGAAGTGAAGTTCGCTGATGCTTTTTGACACACATACACATTATAACGACCCTCGTTTTGATGATGACCGTGATGCTATTCTTTCCTCTATGCAGGAAAATAATGTCGGTTATATTTTAAATGCAGGATGCAGTGTAAAATCGAGCGGTGACAGTATTGCCCTTGCGGAAAAATATGATTTTATATATTCCTCCGCAGGCGTACACCCCATATATACAGAGGGTATCAGCAGAGAGGACTATGACACGGTAAAAAGCCTTTCCTCCCACAGCAAGGTTAAGGCAATCGGCGAAATTGGTCTTGACTATTTCAGAAAGCCTGACGACCGTGAAATTCAAAGAAGGGCATTTGATACTCAGATAGATATTGCACGTGAGGTTAATCTCCCCTTTATAATTCATTGCCGTGATGCCTGCAAGGATGTTCTTGACATCTTAAAGGCTAAAGGTGCAGGCGAAGATGCTCTGTGGCACTGTTTCAGCGAAAGCGTTGAGACGGCACGCATTATCCTAAATATGGGACTTACTATTGCAGTAGGCGGAACAGTTACCTTTAAGAATAATGTCCGCACTGTAGAGGCTGTGCGTTATATCCCGCTTGAGAGCCTTGTTATTGAAACAGATTGCCCCTACCTTTCCCCCACACCACACCGTGGGGAGCGCAACAGTAGTCTTAACATTCACCTCGTTGCTGAAAAAATAGCCGAAATTAAAGGTGTTTCTTTTGAAGAGGTAGAGGAAATTACAACAGCAAATGCAAAAAAATTCTTTAATATATAATCAAAATTTCTCAGAAGACTAAAACACCTGACAAACAACAAACTGTTTGTCAGGTGTTTTTAAATTACTATTATACATAATTAATTGGTTTTATATGCAGTCCCCCTGCTTTGGGAATATGCCTACGGAGCACCCGTCTTTGCGATATACGAAACGCCCGAGTGCGATACTCAATTCTGCGTGCAAGCTCCTTGCGCTTATAATTTCGGCAGGAAAGTCCCGATACAAATATCACTACCGCAACAATAAGATGCACAATCGCAGCAGAATATATATAAGAAAGATTTTCTATGTAGTCAATACCTGCTAAATATCCTGTGTTAAAAAGCTGCAATGGAAGTGCCGTTACATACACAATTTTGCTTATTCTTCCAAGGGATATCCCTATCAATGTTACTGCCGAAAAGATTACATATCC
>JAZRQT010000006.1:0-2948 GCA_045650105.1 Clostridia bacterium
TAATATCAAGCGTAAATATAGATATTATGGGGAGGAATTGGTAATGGCTAACATACCTGAAATATTCGGCTCGCTGGTTTTTAACGACTCCGTTATGCAAAAGCGCTTGCCTCAGGATACTTATAAAGCCCTCAAAAAAACTATAAAGGTGGGCAAGCCCATTGATAAAAGCATTGCTGATGTTGTTGCGTCTGCAATGAAGGACTGGGCGTTAGAACAGGGTGCTACCCATTACACACACTGGTTCCAGCCACTAACAGAAATAACCGCTGAAAAGCACGATAGCTTCATCGCCCCCTCAGGCGACGGCGAGGCAATTCTTGAGTTTTCGGGAAAAGAGCTCGTTCAGGGCGAACCTGATGCATCAAGCTTTCCCTCAGGCGGACTTCGTGCAACCTTTGAGGCACGTGGTTACACTGCGTGGGACCCCACTTCATACGCATTTATAAAAGACGATGTTTTATGTATTCCCACCGCTTTTTATTCTTACGGCGGTGAGGCTTTGGATAAAAAAACACCTCTTTTGCGTTCAATGGAAGCAATCAATATTCAAGCACTCCGAATTTTAAAGCTTTTCGGAAAAACCGACGTTAAACGTGTTAACACAACAGTTGGCGCAGAGCAAGAATATTTCTTGGTTGAGCGCGAAATGTTTGATAAAAGAAAAGACTTAATTTTCACAGGAAGAACGCTTTTCGGTGCAAAACCGCCTAAGGGTCAGGAAATGGACGACCATTATTTCGGCACAATAAAACCGAGAGTAAGTGCATTTATGAAAGAGCTTGACGAAGAGCTCTGGAAATTAGGCGTTTTAGCCAAAACTGAGCACAACGAGGCAGCTCCTGCACAGCACGAGCTTGCTCCGATTTTTACAACTACCAACATTGCCGCTGACCACAATCAGCTCACAATGGAATTAATGCAGAAAATTGCTCACCGTCACGGTCTTTCATGTATTCTTCATGAAAAGCCCTTTGCAGGTGTTAACGGAAGCGGTAAGCACAATAACTGGTCAATCTCCACAGACACAGGAATTAACCTTTTAGTGCCCGGCGATTCGCCAATGGAAAATGCACAGTTCCTTCTTTTCCTTTCAGCAGTTATGAAAGCTGTTGACGAGTATCAGGGACTCCTCAGAATTTCCGTTGCAACAGCTGGAAACGACAGACGTATAGGTGCTGCAGAAGCTCCCCCCGCTATTGTTTCAATGTTTTTGGGTGAAGAGCTTGAAGAGGTTATCCGTGCAATTATAAACGAAGACGAAACCTACGTTCACCACGGAAAAGAAGAATTTGAGGTTGGCGTTTCTGTTCTTCCCAAAATCGCAAAAGACACAACCGACAGAAACAGAACATCGCCCTTTGCATTCACAGGAAACAAATTTGAATTCCGTATGCTTGGCTCATCATCTTCAATTTCAGATGCTAACGTTGTTTTAAATACAATTGTTGCTGAAGCACTCTGCCAGTTTGCAGATGCTTTAGAGCAAAGCCCCACCGTAGAAGAGGACTTGCACTCTATTATTAAAGCAACCTTGGAAAAACACAAAAGAATTATCTTCAGCGGAAACAGCTACAGTGAAGAATGGGAAGAAGAAGCTAAAAAACGTGGCTTATTCAATCTTAAAACCACAGCAGACGCACTTCCCCATTTCGTATCAGAAAAGAATGTAAACCTTTTTGCAAAGCACCACATCTTTACTGAAATCGAAATGCAGTCCCGCCTTGAAATTCTTTTTGAAAACTATAATAAAACCATAAACATCGAGGCATTAACTGCTCTTGATATGATAAAGAAAGAGATTATCCCTGCAGCTTGCAGCTACATTAAAGACCTTAGCGAAATAGCAACAATGAAGAAAAGCCTGCGCGGTATAAATTCTGAGCTTGAAGCTTCACTTCTTGCTACTCTTTCGGATATTTCTTCTTCCCTTTACAAAAAGACAGAAAAGCTCGAGGCTGATTTAGAGAAAGTTTCATCTTATGAAAAAGCAAAAGAGCTCGCAGAATACTATCGCGACGTTATTCTTCCCGATATGGAATCAGCAAGGGAAGATGCAGATAAGCTCGAATCATTGGTCGGCGAGAAATACTGGCCATACCCAACATATGATAAACTCTTATTCGGAGTAAAATAATTTATGCGGCGTGCTTTTCGCACGCCGTTGTTTATGCATTTTTTTGGAGGTTTACAGTGACTGGCATAAAGAATAAAAAAAATTTCTGGGGACAGGTTTTATCCTTAGCCGTTCCTATTGCAATACAGAATCTTCTCACAAGCTCATTTACTTTGATTGACACCCTGATGGTTGGACAATTAGGCGATGTAAGCCTTGCCGCCGTTGGTATGGCAGGTCAGTGGAGCTGGTTTTTAAATATGGTGCTCTTTGGAATTTGTTCGGGCGCTTCCGTATTTTTCGCACAATACTTTGGCGACAAAAACCACGATGGAATTGTTAAAACCTACGGAATTGCTCTTTCGTCAGGTTTTTTTGTAGCAATTTTGTTTTTGATTATCGGCTTTACCTTTCCGGGAGGCGTTATAAGGATTTTTAACCGCAACCCAGAGGTTCTTGACTCAGGCATACGCTACCTTAAAATCGCAGTCTTTTCATACCCTGCGATTATGCTTAATATGCTCTCGTGCACAGTTCTTCGTTCAACTCAGCGCGTTAAGCTCCCTATGTATATCGCCTTTGTAACAACAATATTGAATGCCTTTTTGGACTATGGTCTTATCTTCGGTGCATTCGGTCTTCCTGCTTTAGGAATTGAGGGTGCAGCTATCGCTACAGTAATTTCAGCCTGGTCTGGTCCTATTGCAATTTACGTCATTATGGCATTTATAAAAGACGATATTTTCTTTGCAAGGTTATGCGAAATTTTCGGGTTTTCGAAAAAAATGTTCATAGACTTCTACAAAAAAGCCCTCCCCGTTATTATTAACGA
>JAZRQT010000007.1:0-3385 GCA_045650105.1 Clostridia bacterium
TATATCACCCATATTTTTAAGCACAAGTGCATAATTGTAATAGGGCATCGGTGTAAAAAGCTGTTTTTCGAGAAGCTTTGAATAAATCTCCTTCGCCTTTACATACTGACCTGTGATGTAGTAAAGCTCGCCAAGGTTATCGGCGATGGTCTTATCATCCTCGTTATATTCGTATGCTTCAAGGAGAAATTCAATTGTTTCTGTATAGTTTTTCTCTTTTTTTGCATTTTCGAGCAAAAGAACACCGAGCGTTCCATAGGTATTTGTCGACGGCATCTGTTTATGAACGATGGTCGCAATCTTTATAGCCTCTTCAAGATTTCCCTCTTTCCACGTAAGGACAGCAAGGTTATGCTTTGCATTAATTTTATCCTCTGTAGACGTACGGCTTGAATTAATAACCTCATTAAGAAGTCTTCTGCCTTTATCAAATCGGTTTTCACGCAAGCAGAATGATGAATAGGATATTTTTGACTGTGCATTCATAAGCCCTGTCTTATACGCCATCTGGTAGAGCTTTTCACCCTTTTCAACATTGCCCTTGATATAATACGCCTGAGTTGCAAACTGTGTCAGGATAAGCGCACGTCTGTTCCACATAAGGATTGCGATAACAACAAGGAGTGCCGCAAAGCCAACAAGTGCGCCAAAATACTGACCAATAAGCCAGAATGCACCGAAGAAAGCAACTGCATAAAGTAAATTTTTCATAGTATAAAGCCCTCTCAAATCAGAACTCTGCACTGCCGGTTGTTCTGGGGAAGCTCATTGCATCACGGATATTGGAAATACCTGTAATATACATAAGCGCCCTTTCAAAGCCAAGACCAAAGCCTGCGTGCTTTGCACTGCCGTAACGGCGAAGGTCAAGATACCACCAGTAATCCTTGGGGTCAAGACCAAGCTCCGCCATACGTTTTTCAAGAAGGTCAAGCCTTTCCTCACGCTGGCTTCCTCCGATGATTTCACCCACCCCCGGAACAAGGCAGTCCATAGCGGCAACTGTCTTTCCATCGTCATTCATACGCATATAAAACGCCTTAATATCCTTGGGATAGTCCATAACGAACACGGGACGCTTGAAAATCTTTTCTGTAAGATAACGCTCGTGCTCTGTCTGAAGGTCGATGCCCCACTCTACAGGATATTCAAACTTCTCTCCGCTTTCCTGCAAAAGCTTGATAGCCTCTGTATATGTTACTCTGCCAAAGTCAGAATTAAGCACCGTATTAAGTCTTTCAAGAAGTGTATTGTCAATAAATTTATTGAAAAACTCCATTTCCTCGGGAGCGTTGTCAAGAACATATTTAATAATATACTTAAGCATATCCTCGGCAAGCTGTGCATCGTCCTCAAGGTCGGCAAAAGCGATTTCAGGCTCTACCATCCAGAATTCTGCACCGTGACGTGGGGTATTACTCTTTTCCGCACGGAAGGTGGGACCAAAGGTGTACACGCTTCCAAGTGCCATTGCGTGAGTTTCCACATTAAGCTGACCACTTACAGTAAGGCTTGTAGGTTTACCAAAGAAATCCTGAGAGAAATCAACACTGCCGTCTTCATTCTTAGGAGGATTTTCAATATCAAGAGAGGTTACACGGAACATCTCCCCTGCACCCTCACAGTCGCTTGTTGTGATAATGGGGGTGTGAACGTATACAAACCCTCTTTCATTAAAGAAGGAATGAATTGCATATGCAAGAATACTTCTCACACGGAAAACTGCGGAAAAAGTATTCGTTCTGGGACGAAGATGCGCAATTGTACGAAGATACTCGTTTGAATGACGCTTTTTCTGAAGAGGGTAATCGGGAGTCGACTCACCCTCAATTTCTGCAACATCTGCATTAAGCTCAAAAGGCTGTTTTGCATCGGGGGTAAGAACAATGCTTCCCTCAAAATATACGGCACTGCCTACGTTAAGCGAAGCAATGGCATCATAACAATCAAGCTTGTCCTTTTCAATAACGACCTGCAAAGGCTCAAAAAAGCTACCGTCGTTAATCGAAACGAAGCCGACATTGTTATTTGCACGGATAGAGCGTATCCATCCCGCAACACGCACCTTTTCCCCATTTTTAAGGTCTGTGCTTCTGTAAAGCTGTTTTATGGTAGTACGTTTCATAAAATATACCCTTTCTGTTTTTAGTCTATTGTAATCGTATGTGTATTTTTAAACACTGCGTTTTTAGCAAGCTTATTTATGCCCGGTTTTTCGGGAAGATTACTTACAACACCGTCATTATCAGGAAGTGCACACCACGGCTCTATACATAAAAACGGAGCCCCAGGCTCTTTCCACAAGAGAAGGTGGGCTGTTTCGGGATAATCAACTGTAATTTTCTTCTGTGTGTTTTTACCTACAAGAGAAACGCTCTTCACGCTGATATTCTTGAAAATATATGTGTCACGCTCTGCAAAATCATCATCCACAAGCTGCATCTCACCATTTTCCAAAACAACGGTTTCCGTCTTTCCCGAAAGAA
The DNA here is from genome assembly GCA_045650105.1 of Clostridia bacterium. Classification (GTDB taxonomy): domain Bacteria; phylum Bacillota; class Clostridia; order UMGS1883; family UMGS1883; genus UMGS1883. The sequence continues at coordinate 2,487 of JAZRQT010000007.1, forward strand.
ACGGTCCGTTAAGAAGAGAATTTTCAAGCTGATTTACGCCTTCAAATTTAACGCTGTAATCGCCCGTCTCCCCCTCCCACATATATGCTTCGTGAGAACCGATTGAAAAATACATATCTCCGTCTGTTTTGTTATTTATGGCATAGGTAACATTTATTTTGTTTTCTTCAAGAGCATATATAACACGAAGCTCATAATCAAAGGGATAAACCTCTTTTGATTTTTCATCTGATACAAGAAGATAGGTTACACTGCCATCATCCGCTTTTTCCAGAGAAAATTCACAATTTCTTCCAAAGCCGTGCGCAGACATATTATATGAAACGGCGTTATATATGTACCTTCCCTCTGTAAGCTTTCCGCATATGGGCCATAAAAGCGGAGCCTGACCTTTCCAGTATCTTTCATCACCCTGCCAGAGTCTTTCTGCTCCGTCTTTATCGACAATACTCTTAAGCTCCGCACCAAGGGAGTCTATCTCCACTGTTAAAAAATCGTTTTTTATAGTTGTACGCATACGTATCTTCTTCCTTTAGAATTTAGTAAATATAGAACAAAAACTGTCACACCCTCATATATATGAGGGCGTGACAGCCTTTGCGGAGAAAGGATTATTCTCCGCACTCACTGCAATTTTCGCAATCGCAGTCAAATTCAAGCTCAATTTCCTCCTGGCAAGCAGGACATACAATCTTGTCACCGCAGGAAGCAAGTGTTTCGGGATCAAGATAAATCATATCACCGCAAGCGGGACACTCAACACCGAATTCATCATCGTCGTCAAAATCGTCCTCATCATCATACACATAGCCCTCAAGTGCATCAAGGTCTTCATCAACCTCGTCAAGCTGTGCCTGTGTTTCGTCCTGAATTTCCTCTATCTCTGCAATCTCGTCTGC
>JAZRQT010000008.1:0-3083 GCA_045650105.1 Clostridia bacterium
TATTTTTAATATTGCATCTATAAGCACCTAAAACCTTTTCACGAAGACCACCTATAGGAAGTACTCTTCCTGAAAGTGATATTTCACCCGTCATAGCAACATCACTTCTGACAGGAGTTTTGGAAAGTGAACTTGCAATAGCCGTTGCAACTGTTATTCCTGCACTCGGTCCGTCCTTTGGAATGGCACCCTCGGGGAAGTGGATATGAACGTCTTTGGTTTTGTAAAATTCCTTTTCTATACCAAGCTCGTCTGAAATGCTTCTTACAAAGGTCATCGCCGCTTGAACGGATTCCTTCATAACATCGCCGAGCTTACCCGTAATCTGTACCTTTCCGCTGCCGTCAAGTGATACTGCTTCACACTGCAATACTTCGCCGCCCGTCTGTGTCCAGGCAAGACCATTTACAATGCCGATTTCAGGCTTTGTTAACACCAAATCCTCGCTGCATTTTTTTGTACCGAGATATTCTGTAAGGTTTTTTTCCGTAACGGAAAGCTGTTCATTTCCGTTTGAAAGAGCTACTACGCATTTTCTGCAGAGCTTTTCTATTTCCTGCTCAAGCTTTCTTACGCCCGCCTCTCTTGTGTATGAAAGAATAATTTCTTTAATAGCTTTGTCTGATATTTTTAAAAGCTTTGATGTAAGGGAGTGCTTTTCAAGCTGCTTTGGAATAAGATGTTTTTTTGCAATGTTAAATTTTTCGTCTGCACTGTAGCTTGATAATTCCAAAATTTCCAGTCTGTCAAGAAGCGGAGCAGGAATGGTTGATGTATCGTTTGCAGTTGCTATAAAAAGTACCTTGGAAAGGTCAATTCCCATTTCAAGGAAATTGTCACGAAAAGCCTTGTTTTGCTCACTATCAAGGATTTCAAGCATTGCGGAGGCAGGGTCGCCTTTATAGTCTGCACCAATTTTATCTATTTCATCAAGAAGTATAAGCGGATTTGAGGATTTTGCCTGCCTAAGTGCATTTACAATTCTTCCAGGCATTGCGCCAACATATGTTTTTCTGTGACCACGAAGCTCTGCCTCGTCCTTCATTCCGCCAAGACTTATGCGTACATAGTTTCTTCCTGTTGCCTCGGCAATTGATTTTGCAATCGATGTTTTACCTACGCCCGGAGCACCTAAAAGGCAAAGAATACTTCCTGACGGAGATTTTGTACGGTTTATTACGGCAAGCTGTTCTATAACACGCTCCTTAACCTTTTCCATACCGTAATGGTCACGGTCAAGAATTTTCTGCGCATTTAAAAGGTCATTGCACTGCGTTGTATAGGTTTCCCACGGTAATTCACATATAAGCTCCAAATAATGGCGTGTAATGTTGCTTTCAGGGGAGGTTGGCTGCATTTTTTCGAGATTTCTAAGCTCCCGAAGAGCTTTTTCATAAACCTCATTGGGAAGCGGCTTGCTTTCAATAAGGTTACGCATTTCCTCGATTTCATCAAAGCTGTCCTCGCCTAGCTCACTGCGGATTGCCTTCATCTGCTCCCGAAGATAATATTCGTGGTTGTGTTCGTCCATCTGCTGCTTTACTTTAGAGGCAATAATGCTTTCAACATCAAGTATTTTAACCTCTTTAGTCATTGTGTCAATAAGCTTTAAAAGCCTTTTTTTGACATTAACTGTTTCAAGTAAAATCTGTCTGTCGTCGTTTGAGCGGATTAGGTTACTTGCAATTGTATCACAAAATTCCGACGGCTGACCTTCGGGGAGATTTTTCAAAAACGCTTCGGAGGCAAGCTTTGGATTAAACTCTATATAATCGTTTATAAGAAGATGTATCTGGTTTGCAAATGCTGAATATTCCTCAACAGACAAAGTGCGCAGGGAGGAGGGTTTATAAGTGATTTCCCCCTGATAGAGCCCCTCAGAATAAAATTTCGAGGTTAACTTTCCACGTTCAACACCCTCGACAAGTATTCTAAGCGCACCGTCAGGCAGCTTTAAAAGCTGCTTTATTTTTGCAATTATTCCAAAAGGCGCAATATCGTTTTCCTGCGGCTCTTCAACGGTTTCATCCTTTTGTGCGGCAAGAAATATCAGTCCGTCAGAAATAAGTGCTTTTTCAGCGGCTGCCTTGCTTTTCGGGCGTGCCACATCAAAGTGAAACACTGTTTTTGGAAATATTATAAATCCCCGTATCGGGATAATTGGTAATAGTTCTTTTTTTACTGCCATAAAATTACGTCCTTATTCAATAGTAGAAATATATTTCTGATAGTTCTGTGTGTAGGAAATTTTTGTGTTTTCAAGGAGTGCATCAATTTTTTCTCTGTATGCGCCGCTTGCGGCAATCTGTGTAAAGTTTGCCTTATTTTCATCAATCCACGCTGAGGAGAGTGGGTATCTGTAGATAATATGATAGCCGTATGCTGATTTTACAGGTGTTTTTGTATAGGAGTTTTTAGCAAGTGCAAATGCCGCATCCTCAAATTCCTTAACCATTTCACCCTTTGTAAAGGTATAGCCATCTTCGCCCTGACCGGGGTCTGTACTGTATTCTTTAACAAGGCTGTCAAAGGAAGCCCCTTTGCCAAGCTTTGAAATAATGCTTTTTGCAGTAGCCTCATCCTCGACAAGAATATGCTTTACCTTTGCATATTCCTTATCCACAGCCTTTAAAAGCTCGCTTTCGGTATAGGTTTTTGAAAGGTATTCGCCAATTAATTTTTCAGAGTACAGATTGTAAACAGTATACACGCTCAGATACTCTTTTAAATCGTTTTCGGAGATTGAGTGCACTGTAAGAAATTCATTAAATTTACTATCATTTTCAAACTGTGCTTTAAACTGTTCCCATTGGTTATTCTGGGAGTTTTTTACTGCCTCATCATTTATAAAGCCTTCCTTTTGTGCAGCATTATATACAGAGTAAAGAATGTGGTATGTATCGGTTATATCCTCGGTAAGCACCTTTGCCGCCTTTTGAGCACCTATTGTCATAGTCTGAAGTGTGGCGTCGGGTGAATAATTGTCGCACTGATAGGGGAAATAAACATCGTTTGCGGCAGTAGCAATATAAAGGTTAAAGAAAGAGCCTTTAACACTGCTTTTGCCGACATTCATCAGTGTT
>JAZRQT010000009.1:0-1572 GCA_045650105.1 Clostridia bacterium
GGTTTTTGCTGTGAGGTGGTGCATATGTACCTTGCAACTGACGTTTATGAGGGAAGCATAAACCGTGACGAGGACGAATTTATGGAGCTTGAGAGAGTTCCCTTGGAAACCCTTGTGGAAAAGGCATTAAAGGGTGAAATTGTTGATGCAAAAACCTGCCTTGCAATCCTCAAGGTAAACGAGATGAAAAACAGAGGAATGATCTGATGAAAGTTGCATTTTATGCACTTGGCTGCAAGGTCAATCAGTACGAAATTGATTGCTACGCCAAAAAATTCAGCGAAATAGGTTGGGAGATAGGCTCTTTCTCCGAAAAGTGCGACGCTTATGTTATAAATACCTGCGCCGTTACAAATATCGGGGAGAGAAAGTCAAGGCAGATGATACGCCGTGCCAAGAAGCAAAACCCCGATGCAATTATTGCCGTGACAGGTTGCTATGCCCAGACCAAGGCGGAGGAAGTCCGTAAAATGGCGGAGGCAGACGTGGTTCTCGGCACAAGCAACCGTGGAAGAATTGCAGAAATCGTAACGGCGAAGCTTCGCGGTGAGGATATTGACCTTTTAACTGACATTATGAAAGAGCGAATGTATGAGGAGCTTGAGTGCGAGGGAAAGCTGGAGCGTACCCGTGCCTACATAAAAATTCAGGACGGATGCAATAATTTTTGCTCTTACTGTATTATTCCCTATGCAAGAGGTCCTGTTCGTTCAAGAAAAGTTGAAAATGTGGTAAACGAGGCAAAAAGGCTTGTTAACTTAGGCTTTTCTGAGGTTGTGTTGACGGGAATCAGCGTTGCATCGTATGGTAAGGATTTTAAGGACGGAACTACCCTCAGAACAGTTATTGAAGCAGTGTGCAGTGTGGACGGCATTCAGCGAGTACGCCTCAGCAGTATTTCCCCCACTCTGTTTGATGATGAATTTATTTCCTTTGTTGCAGGAGAGAGGAAGATGTGCAGACATTTTCATATCTCTTTGCAGTCGGGAAGTACTACCGTGCTTAAAAGGATGAACAGAAAATATACGGCTGACGAGTATCTTGGCACTCTTAAGCGAATCAGGGAAAAGATGCCCGACGCGGGGATTACAACGGATATTATCTGCGGTTTCCCCGAAGAAACTGAGGAAGAATTTTCCGAAACTCTGGAATTTGTGAAAAAGGCACGCTTTTTAAAGGTGCACGTTTTCCCTTATTCAGAGAGAAGCGGAACAGTTGCCGCCCAAATGCCCCAAGTTCCCCATTCAGTAAGGGAAGAACGGGCATCAAGGCTTATAAAACTGACTGAAAAAATTGCTGAGGAGGTAGAAAACAGTTTTATAGGTACAGAAGCGGAGGTCCTTTTTGAGCAGACAGACGGACTGTATGCTGAAGGACTTACGGGAAATTATCTCCGCATTTATGTGAAAGGCGGAGAAGAACTAACAGGAAAAATACTGAAGATAAAAACATACGTAAGGCGTAATGGACTTTTGTTTGGCGAAATATGCTCTGTTTGAAACAGAGCATATTTTTTCTTTTAAACTACTTTACAAATTCCCTAAAAAGCTATACAATAGAGTATTATGGAGG
>JAZRQT010000010.1:0-2132 GCA_045650105.1 Clostridia bacterium
TGACCTTACCGTTTTCCACAAATCCGCAGCCGATAAGCTTAATTGTGCAACCGATTGCCGCGGCATATGTTACATCCTCTGCACTGATTTTTCGGATGCCCTTTGTATTTATATCATCACATTCAATTTTTCTGCCCGTTACAAGTGACATCAAAATTGCAATCTTTCTGCACGCATCGTGACCGTCAACATCAGCCGTGGGGTCTTTTTCAGCATAACCCAAATCCTGCGCATTTTTAAGTGCATTTTCAAAGCTGTCATTTTCCTTAAACATCTTTGTCAGGATATAGTTTGTTGTACCGTTCAAAATACCTGAAACATTTACTACCTCATTTGCGCTGACATCGCAGGCAAGCGGTCTTATAATGGGAATTCCGCCGCCGACTGATGCCTCATAGAGATAGCGCACATTTTTTTCCTTTGCAATGCGGAAAAATTCTTCACCATGCGATGCAACAAGCTCCTTATTACTTGTAACAACGCTTTTCCCGCTTTCAAGAAGTGCTTTGGTGTATTCATAGGCAAATTTTATTCCGCCCATAGTTTCAACAACAATCTCGATTTCACCATCATTTAAAAGGTCATTAAAATCCTTTGTAAAAAGATGACTTTCCTGATGGTCTGAAAAGTCCCTGATGTCAAGAATTTTCTTTACATCAATTTCCTCTCCCGACTTTTTTGTAAGAGCTTCTTTGTTTTTTCTGATAATTTCATATACTCCGGAGCCAACAACTCCAAAGCCTATAATAGCAATTTTTTTCATTGGCACGCCTTCCTTTTTTACTGCTTTGCGAGGATATTAACCTTTCGCACACCACGTACGCTGTTAATCCCCGTTATGAGCCGGTCTGTACTCAGCCGCATATTTTCCGTCTGAAGTGTAACGGTGATATTTGCCACACCGTTAACCGGTACATTTTGATTTATCGTAAGAATATTACAGCCTGCGTCACTCATAACCGCAAGCACGTCACTAAGCACCCCTTTAAGGTCAATCACTGCTATAAGGAGCGTAAGTATTCCCTGCATCTGGTTAAAGGGGAACACATAATCCTTATATTTATAATACGCACTTCGTGATACGTTTGCCAGCTTTGCCGCCTCATTAACCGATTCAGCTTTACCGCTGTCAAGCAGTTCCTTTACCTTAAGCACCTTGTGATAAACCGGCGGAAGTACCGATAAATCGGCAATTACAAGCTTCCTTTCATCCATATGTCCACCACCTGCGTACATTTGTCTTTAGATATAATACCACTGCAGATGGCTTTTGTCAACAAAATTTTTCATTATCTTTTATATTCGTTATATACGTCACGCTTGGGCACACTGCGGTCCTTTGCCGCAGCCTTAATGGCTTCTTTTTCATCCATTCCTTTTTTTATATACATATCCACGTGCTCTCTTATGGAAATGTTTTCCCATTCGCCCTTTTTCTCATCCTCTATCTGTGTGCGGCTCTTTCCCTCTACTACAAGGACAAATTCCCCTCTCGGCGGATTTTCCTCATAATGTGCTATTGCTTCGCTCAGCGTTGTGCGGAAAAATTCCTCATGGATTTTTGTTATTTCACGGCAAAGGCAGATACGCCTTTCTCCAAATGAAGCATACATATCCTTAAGCGTCGTCTTAAGCTTATGCGGTGCTTCATAAAAAATCATTGTTCTTTCTTCGTTTTCAAGGGATTTGAGCATTTCGTTTCTGCCCCTTTTATTTACGGTAAGAAAACCCTCAAACGTAAATCTTCCCGTAGGCAGCCCGCTTGAAATCAGTGCATTTATTCCCGCAACTGCACCGGGAACGGGAACAACGCAAACATCATTTTCGGCGCAAAGTGCCACAAGGTCCTCTCCGGGGTCGCTTATCGCAGGGGTTCCTGCGTCGCTTACAAGCGCGATATTTTTGCCCTCTTTCATCAGGCTTATCAGATATTCGCCCTTTTCACGTCTGTTATGCTCAAAATAGCTTGTCATCGGTTTTTCTATGCCGAGATGATTTAAAAGACCGAGAGTTCTTCTTGTATCCTCTGCGGCAATCATATCAACACTTTTTAAAACCTCAACACATCTGTAGGTAAAATCGCCTAAATTTCCTATAGGCGTTGCACATAAATACAGTTTTCCGCTCATAAT
>JAZRQT010000011.1:0-14939 GCA_045650105.1 Clostridia bacterium
CTTTCCATCACGAAAAAGGGCGAGGATGAATATAGCTACAAAATCAACGGTAAGCACAGTGTAGAAAAGAATTTCAAAGCAGTATATCAGAAGATTATCGGTGTTACAGCTGCAGAATTCAGTCAAAGCCAGGTTTCAGGCACAGAAAAATGTACAATAACCTTTAACTTTACAGACGGCAGTAAAAAGGCGTTTAAATACTGCACCTATGATGAAAGATATTCTATCGTAAAGGCAAATAACGGTATGACGTGTCTGACACTGACAAAAAATCTTGATGAAATTATAGAAGAATTAAGGTAAAACATAAACCGGCAGAAAAACTGCCGGTTTTGTTTTTGGAAAGTATAGCATTACATAATAAGCGAAGCTTAAAAAAATGAGCGGAGCGCTCGGCAATATGTACTTTTGGTGTCAAAAGGACCAAAAACGTGGGGGTTTCAAATTTAACTACCACTGACTTAGAGTTTGTAAATTTGCTTTGCTGACTTGGGTAAAAATTGCCCGTATCAATTTCCGCTGCTGACGGGCAATTTTTAGTCCATCTTGAAATTATCAGCCGAAAAGCGGTACAAAAACGGCATACGAATATGCAGTGCGCCAAAAGAGAAAAATTATAAATGTTGCAGATTGAAAGCCCTGCTTTCCGTTAAGGAAAGGCAGGGCTTTTTTGCAAAAACAAAAACCTTGATTATCAGGAAAATTTATGATAAAATAGATTAGATGTTGTTTAAGAAGGTGATTGTATGTACCTTAAAAGAATAGAATTGCAGGGCTTTAAGTCCTTTGCCGATAAAACAGTTATCCAGGTTCATCAGGGAGTAACTGCGATTGTAGGCCCTAACGGCAGCGGAAAGAGTAATATTTCTGATGCGGTAAGATGGGTTATGGGTGAGCAGAGTGCAAAAACACTGCGTGGCGGAAAAATGGAGGATGTCATTTTTGCAGGAACGCAGAAACGTAAACCACTCGGTTATGCGGAGGTTTCGCTGGTGCTTGATAACTCTACGCACTTTTTGCCGTGCGACTATGACGAGGTTGAAATAACAAGAAGGGTGTTCCGCAGTGGTGAAAGTGAGTATATGATTAATCGTACTGGCTGCCGCTTAAAGGACATTAATGAGCTTTTTATGGATACAGGTCTTGGACGTGACGGATATTCCATTGTCGGTCAGGGTAAAATAGCGGAGATAGTTTCGTCAAAGGGTGAAGAACGCCGTCAGATTTTTGAAGAGGCGGCAGGTATCTCAAAGTACCGCTACAGAAAAAATGAGGCTGAAAGAAAGCTTTCCCATACAGAGGACAACTTAGTCAGAGTAAGGGATATTTTAAGCGAGCTTACAGAACGTGTGGAGCCGCTTCGCCGTCAGAGTGAAAAGGCGATGAAGTTCCTTGACCTTAGAGAGCAGTTAAAGGGAATTGAGGTAAGCGCACTTCTTGAAATTACCGATGCAAAGCGTATTGAGGCACAGAAAACTGCAGAGCTTTTCGAAAGCGCTTCGCAGGAATTTGAAAATGCCAAAAAGCAGCTTGATGCGTGTAATGAAAAGAGCGATGTTCTCTACAGCCAGATTAAGGAAACAGACAGTGAGATTGACGGACAGAGAGAGCATCTTTCAAAGCTTGAGGCTGATTTGGCATCTATAGAAAATGAAAAAGCAATCATAAAAAACAACATAGAAAATCACAAGGTTAATATTGTACGTATTGATACGGAGCTTGCAGGCTGGTCAAAAAAGGAAGAGGATTATAAAAATCAGCTTTTGGAGCTTGAGGAAAAGAAAAGCGCAGAAAATGAAAGCTTTCTTAAAATGGCGGACGAGCTTTCAGAGCTTGAAAACGAGGACCGACTTATAGGTGAAGAGGTCGCACGTCGCGTAAAAGCACTCGATACGGCACGTGAGGAAGTAATTAATCTTCGCCAGAAAAAGAGTGAGGCGCAGTCAAGACTTGACAGTATAGACCTTATAACACAAAATATCGAAACACGCCGTTTTTCAATCGAGGTTGATATTGCGGCGGCATCTGATGATATAAACAGATTAAGTGCAAAATGCAGTGAGCTTTCAGGAAAAGAGGCAGAGGCACAGGAAAAATTTGACAAGCTTTCTGACGAGGTTTTTGATGCTAACAAAGGCTATCACGATGCAAACCGCAAAAGCGGTGAGCTTAAGGCTAAATATAATGAAATGTCGACAATGCTCGGTGAAAAACAGGGACGCAGAAAAATGCTCGAGGAAATGGAAAAAGGACTTGAAGGATACGCAAGAAGTGTGCGTGACCTTTTGCGTGCCGCAGATGAGGGTAGCTTTAGCGGAAAGCTTATAGGCGTACTGAGTAAGCTTATAACAGTTGACAAAAAATACACTACTGCAATTGAAACCGCCCTTGGAAATGCAATGCAGAATGTTGTGGTGAATACCGAAGAAGACGCAAAAAGGGCAATAGAATTTCTTAAAGTAAACCGTATGGGAAGGGTGACGTTTCTGCCTATTTCCTCTCAGGAGGGAAGGCGCCTTGATAATGAGGAACGTGTTATGAAAAATGACGGCATTGTTTCCATTGCCAGTGACGTTGTTGAGTGTGAAAGTTCAATCAGAAACGTAATCGAGGCGCTCCTCGGAAGAACCGTTATAATGAAGGATATGGACAGTGCAGTAGCACTTGCCAAAGCAACACATTATAAATTCAAGATTGTAACCCTCGCAGGGGAGCTTTTGCAGCCCGGAGGTAGCATCACGGGCGGTAGCATTAACAAAACTCAGGCACTCTTAGGCAGAAAAGACGAGATAGAACGCCTTAATAACGAATGTGACAAGCTTGCCCGTGAAACAGAAAAGCTTGAGGATGAGATTGACGATCTTAGTGAAGAAGCGGAGAAAATGCGCAGAAAAGAAGCACAGCTTCGTGAGAAGCTTTCTGAAAGCGAAAACAAGCTTCTTAAAATTAAGGCGGAGGCTGATATGCAGGGAAGCCTCCTTGAGATGGCAAAGGAACGTTTTGAAAAGCTTAATGCCGAAAAAACGCAAATTTCAACGCAACAGACAGACACAGTTGAAACTAAGAAAAAGCTGCGTGAAATTTTGGAAGGCTCCGACGAGCTTATAGGGAAGGCGGAGGAAATTGTCCGTGCAAAGCAGGATGCTGTGCGTGAAGAAACTATAAAGCGTGAAGAGCATTCCGTTAAGATTATTGATAAAAAGATGGAAATTAACGGAGCGCAAAAGGATGTAGAAATAACGGCTCAGCGTATAAACGACGTTAAGGGCGCTATTATGAATTCACGCTCTGACTATAAGGACAAGCTTGACGAGAAAAAGGCGCAGGAGAATATGATAGCTTCTCTTGAAGGACAGATTGAAAGTAACCTTATGCGTCAAAATCAGTGTGCTATTGCAATTGAAGCACTGCGTGAGGAGATAAAGGCGCACGTTTCCGGCAGAAGCGGCAGTGACAGTGAACTTAGTCAGCTTCGTGAAGAAATCCGTCAGCTTAATGAAAGAATACTTGTTCTTCAGGGTGAGGTTGTACGTATAGAAACGAAGAAGAATAAAATTGACGAGGACCTTGAAAATGCCGCAAACCGTCTGTGGGAAAACTATGAACTGACGTACAATACGGCACTTGAATTCAAAAAGGACATCGGCTCTTTATCTGAGGCACAGAAAACCATTTCCCAGCTTAAAAACTCCATAAGAGCACTTGGAAATATTAACGTTGATGCTATAGAGGAGTATAAAGAGGTTAAGGGAAGATATGAGTTTATGAGCACGCAGGTAGAGGATATGGAAAAGGCGAAGACTGACCTTGAAAAGCTTATCGGTGAAATGATGGCGGTAATGCGTGAACAGTTTGCGCAGAAGTTTGAGGTTATAAATAAGCTTTTCGGTAAGAGCTTTGTGGAGCTTTTCGGCGGTGGTAAGGCGGAGGTTAAGCTTTTAAATCCGCTTGACACTCTTGAAAGCCCGATTGAAATTGAAGTTCAGCCACCAGGTAAAAAGCTGCAAAGCATTACACTGCTTTCAGGCGGTGAGCACGCCTTAACTGCGATTGCACTGCTTTTTGCACTGCTTCAGGTTTCACCTGCCCCGTTTTTAGTGCTTGATGAGATTGAGGCGGCGCTCGATGATGAAAATGTTTACCGTTTTGCGGACTATATCAGAAACTATGGTAACAATACACAGTTTGTCGTTATTACACACAGAAGAGGTACTATGGAGGCGGCAGACATTCTTTACGGTGTTACAATGCAGGAGAGAGGTGTAAGCAGACTTCTTTCAATGAAGCTTGAGGATGTAGCGATAGAGGAGTAATAGCTATGGAAATAAATACAGAAAAAAAAGGACTTTTTGCAAGACTTAAAGATGGATTGGGTAAGACAAGAGACTCCTTTAATGAAAAGCTCGACGGAGTGTTCGGTGTATTTAAAAAAATTGACGATGACCTTTATGACGAGCTTGAAGAAGCGCTTATTATGGCAGATATCGGTGCACGTGCATCCTTTGAAATTGTAGAGGAATTACGTGGTCGTGTAAAGGAAAAACACATTACAGATGCCGAAGTCGCAAAGGACGAGCTTAAAGCAATTATCTGCGAAATTCTTGCAGGCGGAGATAACAAGCTCCACCTCGATACAAAGCCTACAGTAATACTTGTAATAGGTGTTAACGGAGTAGGAAAGACAACAACAATCGGAAAGCTTGCAAGCAAGCTTAAAAAAGAGGGTAAAAGTGTTATCCTTGCGGCGGCAGATACTTTCCGTGCGGCGGCTGCAGACCAGCTTGAGATATGGGCAGAGAGAAATGATGTTTCCCTTATCCGCCTTAGTGAGGGGGCAGACCCTGCGGCAGTTATATTTGATGCGTGTAATGCGGCGAAAAGCAGAGGTGCAGATGTATGCATATGCGATACGGCAGGCAGACTTCATAACAAGAAAAATCTGATGGACGAGCTTGGAAAAATATATCGTGTGATTGAGAGGGAGCTTCCCTCGGCAAGCAAGGAAATTCTTTTAGTGCTTGATGCAACGACAGGGCAGAATGCAGTAAATCAGGCGGAGGAATTTGACAAGGTTGCAAAAATCAGCGGAATAGTTTTAACTAAGCTTGACGGAACTGCAAAGGGAGGTATCGTTGTAAATATTTCAAAGATGCTCAAGGTTCCCGTTAAGTTTATCGGCGTGGGCGAGGGCATTGATGATTTGCAGGAATTTGACGCAGAAGCCTTTGCTAAGGCACTTTTTTCCGAATAAGTACTATAACCGACACAGAATTATATTTGTGTCGGTTTTTTTAGTGCTTTTTTAGGGGAAATTTTGCAAATAAATGTTGTTTTTTTCTGCGTTGTATTATATAATACAATAGTTAAGGAGTGATTTCTATGCTGGGCAGAACCGCATATGATATAAAATCAATACTTGAACGTGACCCTGCGGCAAGAAATGCCTTTGAAGTGGCACTTCTTTATCCGGGATTTCACGCAGTGCTTTTTCACAGATTTGCACATATGCTTTATAAGTGCGGTTTAAGATTTATTCCGAGGCTTATAAGTCAGATTTCAAGGTTTTTTACAAAGATTGAAATTCATCCCGGTGCAACAATTGGAAAGGGACTTCTTATAGACCACGGCTGCGGTGTGGTTATCGGTGAAACTACAGTAATCGGCAACGATTGTACGATTTATCAGGGTGTTACTCTCGGCGGTACGGGTAAGGAAACGGGAAAACGTCACCCGACACTCGGTAACAACGTAATGGTCGGTGCAGGTGCAAAGATTTTGGGGCCGTTTACCGTTGGTGATAACTGTAAAATTGCGGCAAATGCCGTGCTTCTTCGTGAGGTGGAGCCTGACAGTACGTGCGTAGGCGTTCCTGCAAGGGTTGTAAAGCGTGGCGCAAAGAGGGTAAATGACCTTGACCAGGTGCATATTCCCGACCCCGTAAGTCAGGAGCTTTGTAAAATGGCAGTAAAGATTGATGCCCTTACAATGCAGATTGAAGAACTTAAAAACGAAAGGTAGTGTGTCTATGAAATTATATAATACATTAACCAGAAAAAAAGAGGAATTTAAAACTATTACCCCCGGTGAAGTAAAGATGTATTCCTGCGGTCCTACGGTTTATAACTATTTCCACCTTGGAAATGCAAGACCGTTTATTGTATTTGACTGTTTAAGGCAGTTTCTTGAATACCGTGGATATAATGTGCGTTTCGTGCAGAACTTTACCGACGTTGACGATAAACTTATAAATAAAGCACGTGAGGAAGAGTGCACAGTTAAGGATATTGCAGAAAAGTATATTAAAGAATACTTTGTTGATGCAAAGGCACTCGGCATTAAAGAGGCTACTGTTCACCCGAGGGCAACGGAAAACATTGATGCGATTATTGAAACTGTAAGCACTCTTATAGATAAAGGACACGCCTATGAAGTAGACGGCGATGTATATTTTTCTGTTAAAAGCTATAAGGAGTACGGAAAGCTCAGCCATCAGCCGCTTGACGACCTTGAAAGCGGTGTAAGAAAAGAGCTTGACGATAAAAAACGTCACCCGATGGATTTTGCACTCTGGAAAAAGAGAAAGACAGAAGATGAAATCGGCTGGGAAAGTCCCTGGGGAATAGGACGACCGGGTTGGCACATCGAATGTACGGCAATGGTTAACCGCTACCTTGGTCATACAATTGATATTCATAGCGGCGGATTCGACCTTATTTTCCCGCATCACGAAAATGAAATTGCGCAGAGTGTGTGCGCAAACGGTGCGCCGTTTGCAAACTACTGGCTGCACAACGGCTTTATAAATGTCAATAACGAAAAAATGTCGAAGTCACTTGGTAATTTCTTCACAGTGCGTGACATTGCAGAAAAATATGATTACGAGGTAATAAGGTTCTTTATGCTTTCAGCGCATTACAGAAGCCCGATTAACTTCTGTGATGAATTGATGGATGCTGCAAAAAGCGGTCTTGACAGAATTTATAACTGCATAGATAATATAGAATTTCTTCTCGGCAGTGCACAGGGTGCAACCATTAGTGATGATGTTAAAAATGCAATGGACGGATATAAAGAGAAATTCATTGCGGCTATGGAGGATGACCTCAACACTGCAGATGCTATTTCCGCTGTTTTTGAGGCGGTGCGTTTTGCAAACAGCCTTAAAAATGCATCAAAGGAAGACCTCCTGTGCGTAAAGGACACTATTTTGGAGCTTGGAAATGTTCTCGGCCTTCTTAAAAACACAAAGAAGGAAAGCCTTGATGAAGAAATAGAAAAGCTTATCACGCAGCGCACAGAGGCGAGAAAAAATAAGGACTGGGCACTTGCAGATAAAATCCGTGACGACCTTAAGGCACGGGGCATAGTCCTTGAAGATACACCCGACGGTGTAAAATGGAAAATTGAGAAATAAGGTGTGTGTATGTTTTTTTCACAAAAACAGTTAAAAGCCAGAGATTACAGTCCCCTTGCACTGGCGTATATAGGCGACAGTGTATATGATTTATATATAAGGACAAGGGTACTCCAGAAGGGTAACAGACACGTAACGGATATGCATAAAGACTCTGTACGGTTTGTAAAGGCAAATGCGCAGGCACAAAGCGTTCACGCAATTGAAGAATTTCTTACAGAGGATGAAATGCGTGTTCTAAAGTGGGGCAGAAACGCAAAAAGCAACACATCACCCAAAAATGCAGATATTACAGATTACCGTCTTGCGACGGGGTTTGAAACACTTTTGGGGTATTTATATCTCGAAGGGGAGGAAGAGCGGCTTTCCTTTATAATGGAAAAGGCGTACGCCGCAATTAAAAGTGAATAGAATTATATATTAACATAGGAGTGATAGTAACAATGAAAAATTCAACACAAATTCATGCCTATCAGGCAAGAAAGCACGCTCTTACCGGTATTTACAATGCAGCATCAGGTCATCCGGGCGGAAGTCTTTCAATAGCTGATATTCTGTCAGTACTTTACTTTGAAAAGATGAACATTGACCCTGAAAATCCAAAAATGGCAGACCGTGACAGATTTGTTCTTTCAAAAGGTCACTGTGCACCTGTACTTTATGGAATTTTAGCAGAAAGAGGATATTTCCCCACAGAGCACTGCGCAACCTTCCGTCAGGCTTCTTCAAATCTTCAGGGACATCCTGATATGAAGGGCGTTCCCGGTGTTGATATGTCAACAGGCTCACTTGGTCAGGGTATTTCTGCGGCAAACGGTATGGCACTTAGTGCAAAGCTTGATAACAATGATTACCGTGTATATACAATTTTGGGCGACGGTGAAATTGAAGAAGGTCAGGTTTGGGAGGCTGCTATGTTTGCGGCACATTATAAGCTTGACAATCTTACCGCATTTCTTGATTTTAACGGACTTCAGATTGACGGTGACATCAGAGAGGTTATGAATTCAACCCCTATTGATAAAAAGTTTGAAGCATTCAACTGGAATGTAATTACAATTGACGGACACGACTATGACCAGATAAGAAATGCAATTGAAGAGGCAAAGAGTGTAAAGGGCAAACCCACCATTATTATTGCAAAGTGCGTTAAGGGTAAGGGCGTATCCTTTATGGAAAATCAGGCAGGCTGGCACGGCGCTGCTCCGAACAAAGAACAGTATGAGCAGGCAATGGCAGAACTTGATGCAGTTATCAAAGAGCTTGAGGCTGAATAAGAAAGGAATGTGTGAATTATGGCTATAGGTGATAAGAAAGCAACCCGTGAAAGCTACGGTATGGCTCTTGCGGAGCTTGGTGAAAAATATGATATTGTTGTTATGGATGCTGACCTTTCCAAATCAACAAAGACAGATACTTTTAAGAAAAAATTCCCTGAAAGATTTATAAACACAGGTATTGCGGAGGGTAATATGCTCTCTACTGCTGCGGGTCTTGCAACAACGGGCAAAATTGTTTTTGCAAGCTCCTTTGCAATGTTTGCCGCAGGACGAGCTTTCGAGCAAATCCGTAACTCTATCGGTTACCCCCATCTTAATGTAAAAATCGGTGCAACACACGCAGGTATCAGCGTTGGTGAGGACGGCGCAACACATCAGTGTCTTGAGGATATGGGTATTATGCGTACTATCCCCGGAATGGTAATCATCAACCCTGCAGACCATGTTGAGGCTATGGCGGCAGTTGAGGCTGCAGTTAAATACGAAGGCCCCGTTTATCTTCGTTTCGGCAGACTTCCCGTACCGCAGATTTATGATGAAAATACATATAAGTTTGAAATCGGTAAAGGCGTACAGCTTGAAGAAGGAACAGATGCAACAATCGTTGCAACAGGTCTTATGGTGCCTTACGCACTTGAGGCACGTGAAATGCTTAAGGCAGAGGGTATTGATGCGGCAGTTGTAAACATTCATACAATTAAGCCTATTGACAGAGAAATCATTAAAAAGGCTGCAGAAAAGACAGGCGCAATCGTTACTGCAGAGGAGCATAATGTAAACTGCGGTCTTGGCAGTGCAGTTGCAGAGGTTCTTTGCGAGGAGTGCCCCGTTCCTATGCTCAGAGTAGGTACGCAGGATGTATTTGGTAAGAGTGGTAAGCCCTACGAGCTTCTTAAGGAATACGGACTTTCTGCAGAAAATATTGCAGAGCAGGTTAAAAAAGCTATCAGTCTTAAAAAGTAAGGATTTGTTTGAATGAACGAACTTTTAAAAGAGCTTAATAAAAATCAGAGAGAGGCCGCTACATCAGTTGACGGCCCTCTTCTGGTATTAGCGGGTGCGGGCAGCGGAAAAACACGTGTGCTGACATACAGAATTGCATATATGATTGGTGAAAAGGGCGTAGCTCCGTGGAATATTCTTGCCATAACCTTTACGAATAAAGCGGCAAAGGAAATGGCAGACCGTGTGGAAAAGCTTATCGGCGAAACTGCAAAGGATATGTGGGTAAGAACATTTCACTCTGCGTGTGTGCGAATATTAAGACGTGATATTGACCGTATCGGCTATGACAGAAACTTTAATATAATTGATTCTGATGACCAGAAATCACTTGTGAAGGAGTGCTTAAAGGAGCTTGGCTTTGACGAAAAGGAATTTCCGCCAAGAAGTGTTATGAGTGAGATTTCCTTTGCAAAGGACAAGCTTTTAACACCTTCGCAGTATGCACTTGAATACGGTGATGATTACAGAAAAAAACAGATTGCAACTCTGTATTCGCTTTATCAGAAAAAGCTTAAGGTGGCAAACGACCTTGATTTTGACGATTTGATTATGCTGACGGTAAAGCTCTTTTCTGATGCGCCTGATGTACTGGAGTTTTATCAGAACAAGTTCCGTTATATCTTAGTTGACGAGTATCAGGATACAAACAAGGCTCAAAACGAGCTTATTATGATGCTCGCAAAGGAGCATAGAAACCTCTGCGTTGTTGGTGATGATGACCAGAGTATATATAAGTTCAGAGGTGCTGATATTTCAAATATCCTTGACTTTGAAAAGGAATTTACCGATGCACGAGTTATAAGACTTGAACAGAATTACCGTTCAACGCAAAACATTCTCGATGCGGCAAATAATGTTATAAAGAATAATTTTGGCAGAAAGGGTAAAAATCTCTGGACAGACAAGGGTGAGGGTGAGAAAATCACCGTATACAAGGCGCCCAATGAGCACGATGAGGCATCGTATATTGCTGATAGAATGTATTCTTTAAGTATTAACGGCTACCGCTACAGTGATATGGCAGTTCTTTACAGGGCAAATTCCTCCTCACGTACACTTGAAGAAGTTTTTATGCGCAAGGCAGTGCCATACAGAGTACTGGCAGGACTGAGGTTCTATGACCGTAAGGAAATACGTGATATGATTGCGTATTTAAGGCTTATTAAAAATCCTGATGATGACATAAGCCTGAAAAGAATTATAAACACTCCGTCACGAAAAATTGGCAAGGTTACGCTTGATAAGATTGCGGCGGCAGCAGAGCGTGAGGGATGCAGTCTTCTCAAAGCGATAGGAAGTCATATTGATACACTTGGTGCTTCTGTGGCTGATTTTTACAAGCTTATAGAGGAACTTTGCGCATTTGCCCGTGAAAATACAATTCCTGAGCTTATAGAAGCCGTTTATGAAAAAAGCGGCTATAAAGAGTTTTTGAAAACAGATGAAAAGGCGCAGGAGCGTGACGAAAATATCGGTGAGCTTATAAACGGTGCCGCAAATTATACAGAGAATAATGAGGGTGCAACATTTGAAGATTATATGGATAACCTTGCCCTTATAAGTGATATTGATAATTATGACGAGGAGCTTGATGCCGCCGTATTTATGACAATGCATGCGGCAAAGGGTCTTGAGTTTCCGATTGTATTTATATGCGGATTTGACGAAGGTATTTTTCCAAGCTTTATGAGCACATACAGCAGTGAAGAAACGGAGGAGGAACGCCGCCTTTGCTATGTGGGAATAACCCGTGCGAGGGAGAAACTCCACCTTACGTGTGCGCACAGTCGTATGCTTTACGGAAAAACGTCAAATTACAAGCCTTCAAGATTTTTGGAGGAAATCCCCGAAAATCTTAAGGACATAATTGATAATTCGATAAGCTCGGCTCATTATGAAATCAAAATTCCTAAGGCAGTAAGCCATAATGCACTTGAAAGCTCACTGTATGCGAGTGCACCCACTGCGCCCAGACGTGAGAAAACACAGACTTTCGGTGCAGGGGATTGTGTAGTTCATAAAAAATTCGGCAGGGGAATTATTATCAGCGCAAATAGTGTGGGAAATGATATTCATTATGAAATTGCTTTTGAAAGCGTAGGAACGAAAAACCTTCTGGGACTTTACGCAAAGCTTGAAAAGGGTGATTGATGTGTATAACGAGTTTGCCTATTTATATGATGAACTGATTAATGATGTTGATTACAAAAAATGGGTTGACTATTATTATAAGATTTTCAGCCGCTTTGGGCATACTCCAAAGCTCGGTCTTGACCTCGGCTGCGGAACGGGTAATATGACAACTGAGTTTGCCAAGAGAGGGGTAGATATGACAGGCGTTGACCTTTCGGAGGATATGCTCTCTGTAGCACGTGAAAAATCTTTGGATATGGATATACTCTATCTTAATCAGGATATGCGCAGCTTTGAACTTTACGGGACAGTTGATTTTATCGTTTCAAGCCTTGACTGTATAAACTATATTACCGATAAAAGGGATTTGCTGAAGGTTTTTCGCCTTGTGAATAATTACCTTGACCCCGGCGGGCTTTTTATATTTGATATTAATACCCGTTGCAAGTTAGAGAATGTTTTGGGAAATAATACATATATACTTGAAAATGATGATGTGTTCTGTTCGTGGCAGAACGAGTATGATAAGGTACGCAGAATTTGTGACTTTTACCTGACCTTTTTCTGCAAAAAAGGAAACTCATATGAGAGGTTTGATGAACAGCACTCCCAAAGAGCGTATGACATATCTGAAATAACTGCACTTATAGAAAAAGCAGGGATGAGAGTTTTGAATGTATATGACAATTTAAGCTTTAATGCACCAAAGGAAAACAGTGAAAGAGTATTTTTTGTGGTGCAGGAACAGGGGAAAAGATGAAGGTTTTGGTTATAGGCGGAGGAGCGGCAGGGCTGATGGCGGCAATTACTGCGGCGCTAAACGGTGCTGAGGTAACGGTAATTGAAAAAAATGCCGATGTGGGAAAAAAGCTTCTCATTACAGGCAAAGGCAGATGTAATGTGACAAATGCGTGCGTAACGCAGGAAATTTTTGAAAACATTCCCACAAATGCAAACTTCCTCTACAGTGCCATTTATGGCTTTACAAATTATGATGTAATGGATTTTTTTGAAAATTGCGGCGTACCACTCAAAACGGAGCGTGGGGAGCGTGTTTTCCCGCAAAGCGACCGTGCAAGGGATATTGTAGATGCACTGAAAAGAAAGGCAAATGAGCTTGGTGTAAAAATAATCCGCGGACGGGCAGAAGCTATTATTACTAATGGCGAAAAAGTCAGCGGCGTTAAAACCGACACGCAGGTAATTTCCGCAGATAAGGTTATCATAGCCACGGGCGGAAAAAGCTATCCTAAAACAGGCTCAACGGGAGACGGATATATAATAGCTCAAAAGATGGGGCATACTGTTACAAAGATAAAGCCTGCCCTTGTACCCGTTGAAACGATAGAGGATACATCATCACTTATGGGGCTTTCGCTAAGAAATGTCAGCGTAAGTGTATATGATAAAAATAACCGCAAGCTTCACAGTGATTTTGGCGAAATGCTCTTCACGCATTACGGGCTTACGGGTCCTCTTATCCTTTCATCAAGCAGTCATATGGGCGAAAACCCTGACGGTGTGCGTATAGAAATAGATTTAAAGAGTGCACTTGAAGAGGAAACACTCGATAAAAGAATATTAAGAGATTTTGAGAAGTATAAGAACAGAAATTTTGAAAATGCACTCTCTGACCTTCTGCCATCAAAAATGATTGGATATATTATAGAGCGGTCGCAAATTGACCGTTTTAAAAAGGTTAATTCTATTACAAAGGAAGAGAGAAAACGGCTTTTATATACATTAAAGCATCTTACCTTTACTGTTAAAGGGTATCGCCCCGTAGATGAGGCTATTGTAACCTCAGGCGGAATAAATGTTAAAGAAATCAATGCCTCCACAATGGAAAGTAAGCTTATAGGCGGTCTTTATTTTGCAGGTGAGGTAATTGATGTTGATGCATATACGGGCGGTTTTAATCTGCAAATAGCTTTTTCAACGGGCGCACTGGCAGGTGGAAAAGCTGCAAAGGAGGAAATGAAAGAAAATGACTAAGATTGCAATTGACGGTCCTGCAGGTGCAGGAAAAAGTACAATTTCAAAGAAAGTGGCGTCAGCACTTGGGTTTGTATATATCGACACGGGTGCAATGTACCGCACAGTTGGATTAAAGGCTGTAAGGTGTGGGGTAGATACAAACGATGAAAAAGGCGTTATAGAGCTTTTACCTTCTCTTGATATTGACATCAGACACGAAGGCGTGGAGCAACACATCTACCTTGACGGTGAGAATGTATCAGACCAGATACGCACACCGCAGATTTCAATGGCAGCGAGCAATGTTTCAAGAATTCCTGCAGTAAGACTTGCAATGGTTGATATACAGAGAAAGCTCGCCGATAATCACGATGTGGTAATGGACGGCAGAGATATTGCAAGCTATGTTTTGCCTGACGCTGAAATTAAAATCTTTTTAACTGCATCTGTTGATGCACGTGCGAAAAGAAGATATGATGAGCTTTTGGAAAAAGGCGAGAGTGTAAGTTTTGAGGATGTAAAAAATGAGATGATACAGCGTGATACGAATGACTCAACACGTGCATTTGCTCCGCTGACGGTTGCAGACGGGGCAGAGGTTATTGATACGTCAGAGCTTACGCTTAGTGAGTCTATTGATAAAGTAATTAATTATGTGAGGGAAAACTTAAAATGAAATTTTATAATATAGCGATTAATGTTATAAGCTCTGTTTTAAAAGTATTTATACTTTTAAAAATTAAGGGAAAGGAAAATATACCCGCAGACGGTGCGTTTCTTCTGTGCTCAAACCATATGAGTGCAATGGACCCGCTTTTGATTGCGGCAGGGTGCAAGCGTCAGCTTACCTTTATGGCGAAGGAGGAGCTTTTTAAGGTGTTTTTCTTGGGACATCTTATAAAAGCACTTGGCGCATTCCCCATAAAAAGGGGCAGGGGTGATGCGGCGGCAGTTATGGCAACGCTGAAAATAATGAAAAAGGGCGGCGCAACGCTCATTTTCCCCGAGGGAACACGAATGAAAAACGGTGAGCGCAAGGAAGTAGGCGGCGGCATTATACGCCTTGCAATACAGTCAGGTGTGCCGATAGTACCTGCATACGTTACGAAAAATACTGTTACATACGGAAA
>JAZRQT010000012.1:0-5358 GCA_045650105.1 Clostridia bacterium
CAGATACGTAGCAAAAAATAACCTTTGCACTTTGAAATTCGGGAAATTCGTAAAGACGGGATATGTCAAGCTGCGACTTAATAAGCTCCTTACGCCTTTTTAAAAGCTCTTTACGAAGATGCGCCTTACTTTCCATTTGCTGCATTCTCTGCACTCTGGCGGATAGCGCCAATTGTTTCACTGTATGGTTTCTTTGCGAAAACGGCACTTCCTGCAACGAGGACATTTACACCTGCCTCTGCCGCAAGTGCAGCAGTCTGGGCATTTATACCGCCGTCCATCTGTATATCAATATCTTTTCCGTCCTTGTGTGCACGGATATTTCTTACTTTGTCAAGCACCTCGCACATAAACTTCTGTCCGCCAAAGCCGGGAACAACACTCATAACAAGTACCATATCAAGCTTATGTAAAACGGGGAAAAGAACTTCCTCACTTGTTGCAGGCTTAATTGCAACTGCCGCCTTAACACCAAAGGAATGAATGTAGTCAATGAGTTCATCCATATCCTCTACACATTCAGCGTGGAAGGTAATAAGCTCCGCCCCTGCCTTTATAAACGGCTCAACAAACATTTTGGGGTCTTCAACCATCAGGTGGCAGTCAAAGAAAAGATTTGAAGCCTCTCTGATAGATTTTACAATGTCAGGACCCATTGAAAGGTTGGGCACAAAGTGTCCGTCCATAATGTCGATATGTGCCCACTCGGCACCTGCTTTTTCGATTGCGATAACATCTTCCCTTAGTGCACCGAAATCTGATGCAAGTATTGAGGGTGCAATTTTAATCATTTTTAAGTCAATCCTTTCTTTCCCAATCTTTAATGTCTTTAAGTTTATTGTAAATTTCAATATAACTTTCGTAACGGTTTTGTGCAATGCTTCCGCCGTCTACCGCCTCCTTAACAGAGCATCCCGGCTCCCCGATATGGTTGCAGGTGCGAAAACGACACGTACCGTGAAGCGGCGTAATTTCAGGAAAATACTGCCATAAATCAGAGGCACGCAAAGTGTCTGCCTCAAGACGTGAAAACCCCGGTGTATCAAAGACGTAGCCGCCCGCCGCCTGCATTAACTCAACGTGGCGGGTGGTATGCTTTCCACGCTCGATGCGGCTTACGCTTCCTACCTGAAGGTCAGCGCCCGTTATTCTTTTTAAAAGGCTTGATTTACCGACCCCTGAAAGACCTGCAAAGGCGACAGTTCTGCCTTTTATAAGCGATTGTATTTCCTTTACGCCTTCGCCCGTTTTAGCGCTTGCCGCAATAACAAGGTATCCTGCCTTGCGGTAAATTTCGCAAAATCTTTCCGTTTCCTCATCATCTGCGGCAAGGTCTGTTTTGTTAAGGCAGATGATGCCCTCTATACCCTTGCTTGCAGCAGTTACCAGAAGCTTGTCTATAAGCAGAAAATCAGGCATAGGAGAACGCAGTGCCGAAACAAGCACCAGTGCATCAACATTGCTTACCCCCGGACGGATAAGAAAGTTTTTCCGCTCGTGTATTTTGCAGATGCTCCCCGTCCCCTCGGGATTTAAAAGGAGCGATACATAGTCACCTACTATCGGGGAAAGTTCATCCTTACGGAATTTTCCCCGTGCGTGACATTCCACGGTGCCCTCTGGTGTAGAGACGTAGTAAAATCCGCCTATTCCTTTTACAATTATTCCTTTAATACTTTTTTGTGTGTCTATCAATATTTTACCTCTTTCGTAGTTATATAAACTCCGTCATAGTAAACGTCAAGGCTCAGCGTTTCATTT
Source organism: Clostridia bacterium (assembly GCA_045650105.1). Lineage (GTDB taxonomy): Bacteria > Bacillota > Clostridia > UMGS1883 > UMGS1883 > UMGS1883. Next base: position 1,762 of record JAZRQT010000012.1, read on the forward strand.
GTTTCAACAGTTATTGTTACGCTTCCTGACTGAGCAGGAAAGTCTTTTTCATAATAGGTCTTTCCGTCAAGGACAAGTCTGATATTAACCTTCTCTCTGTCCTTGGGAAGATTTCCCAAAGTGAGCTTAACACTCTTTTTGGGGTTATCGGTGGGCGAAATTGTATCGCCGCCGTTTTCATTTTCCACGTCGGTCTTTTTGCCCGTTGAAACGGAAAGATTGATTTGGGTATCAATCGGTACTGTTTCAAACGCAGCTTTGCTCTGAGAAGAAACTTCGCCCTTAAGGTACTTGTCGCTTGCCTCTTCTTTTACGGTGCCGACTTTAAGATTATTTCTTTCAATTGCTATAATTGCTTCTTCAAGGGTTTTTCCAAGAACATTGGGAACAACGGTGTTCTGCGTTCCCTTTGAAACGTAGAGTGTTACCTCGTCGCCCTTTGCCAGTTGTGTTCCCTCTGCAGGAACCTGTCTGAAGATAATACCCTCCTCATAGGTATCATTATCTTTTTCTTCTATTATTACTTTAACGCCCTTTTCCCGGAGTGCCTCCTGTACCTTTTCATATTGCTTTCCCGTATAGTCTTCAAGCTCTAAAACTGCAGGACCAAGACTCAGGACAACCTTTATTTCCCTTGAACGCTTAACCTTACTGCCGCCCTCGGGAATTTGGGATATAATAGTGCTTTTATCCTCCTCGGAATGTTCGCTTCGCTCTACAAAGACCTCAAACACCACATCACCTTCTGAGGCGTTTTCCGCCTCCAGCGCCGCTTCTTCATACGTCATACCTAAAAGGTTTGGAATCTCAACCTCACTGCCCGTGCCGAAGAAGAGCAGATAAAGTATAAACCCTATAAAGATAAGCATTGTGGAGGAAATAAACACTGCTGCAGCGATAATACTGCGGCTTACTCTGTTTTTTTTCTTTTTATGGGGGCTTGCCTTTCTTTCACGGTGAACAGGCACAGCCTTTTTTGGCGGTTCCTGATCAGAATCATCATCCCAGGCATTAAGAAGTGTTATATCCTGAGAGGGGTTTTGGTAAACGGTAATTAAATCCTCAAGTATTTGTGAGGTGTTTTCATAGCGCAGACGCTGTTCCTTTTTCATCGCCTTTATGATAATTGCCTCAATTCCTGCGGGAAGGTCAGGGTTTACCTCGCAGGGGCGCTTAGGCTCCTCACTTAGATGCTGCATTATTACTGAAACACTTTCTTCTGCATCAAAGGGAAGCGTTCCCGTAAACATTTCGTACATTACAACGCCCAGCGAATATATATCGCTTTTTAAATCGGTGTATCCGCCACGTGCCTGCTCGGGAGAGAGGTAGTGGGCACTTCCTACGGCACTGCTTCCTATGTTTACGGTGGTTGTATTGTTTGCGGCACGTGCAATGCCGAAATCTGCTACCTTAAGCTTTCCGTTTTCTGTAAGTACGATATTTTGCGGTTTAATATCTCTGTGCACAACGTGCTTTGAATGTGCGTGTTCAAGTGCACGGCATATCTGCATTGAGAAGTTTGCCGCCTCTTTCCAGGAAAGTGCGCCGCCCTTTTCAATTATATAATTTTTGAGAGTTTGCCCCTCAAGATATTCCATTACAATATAGTGCAGACCGTCCTGCTCGCCCACATCGTAAATTTGTGTTATGTTCTGATGCGAAAGGCTTGCCGCCGCCTGCGACTCAACTTTAAAACGACGGATAAAATCCTCGTTCTCCTTAAATTCTTCACGAAGTATTTTTACGGCAACAAATCTGCCGAGCATTATATCCTTAGCTTTATATACTACTGCCATTCCGCCCATACCGATGCGTTCAATTAGTTCATATCTGCTACCGAGAATATTTGATTCCATATTTCATTTCCTCCATAATTTTAGGCTAAAGCGATAATTACTGTAATATTATCGTCGCCGCCTGCATCATTTGCACGCCTTATAAGCTCGGGTGCCGCTGCCTCGGGGTCAGGATTTTGTAAAACAACGTTGCAGATGTCTTTTTCATCAAGCATATTTGTAAGTCCATCACTGCAAAGAAGAAGTCTGTCACCCTCAGAAAGCTTAATAATAGCGGTATCTTCCTGTGCTCTCTGCGAAGTGCCCAGTGCACGTGTTATCACATTTTTTTGCGGATGATGCTGTGCCTGCTCTCTTGTAAGCTCCCCTTTTTCTATCATATACTGCATAAGGGAGTGGTCTTTTGTAACAAGGTTTATCTTTCCATCGGGAGTAATATGATATACTCGTGAATCACCGATGTGAGCGATATATGCATTGTGGTCAGATATTATGCAGATGTCAATGGTCGTTCCCATTCCGTCAAGTCTGGGGTCGCTTAATGAAAGCTCATAAATGCTGTCATTTGCGCTTTTAAGTGCAGATGAGAGAAGGCTAAAAATCTGCGCAGGTATTAGTGGACGGGTAAGCTTTTCCTGCAAAGCGGCAAGTACTGTTTCAATAGCCTTACTGCTGGCAATTTCGCCCCCGCTGTGGCCGCCCATTCCGTCAGCAAGGATAAGTACAGTGTACGGCCCTATGCTTTTTGCAACACAACAGTCCTCGTTGTTAAAGCGCTGTTTTCCACGGTCTGAAATTGAATAAAACTGCAATATTACCACCTCATTTCAGTGTTTTATTGTAAGAGAATTTTGATAGGGATCGGAAAAAATGCTTCAGAACGGACCCGCCTGAGGCGACCAAAGTCATAGATAAAGATTTTTTGCAAAGCAAAAAATCCACCAACACTTCGAACTTCGCATTTCGAATTTCGAATTTTCTCTTCCATTGCTTTGGATTTTTTCACATCCCGTCAATTTCATCATTTCTTAGCTGTCCGCACGATGCACTTATATCTGCACCCAATTCTCTGCGGACAGTTGCATTTATGCCAAGACTTTCAAGCTCTTTTTGAAAGTCTAATGTTTCTTTTTTCGTGGTGCGTATATTATTCCTCTCCGTTACGGGGTTTACGGGAATAAGGTTTACGTGTGCTCCTTTTCCGTGAAGGAGCTTTGCAAGAGCCTTTGCATCGGCAGGGGAGGAATTTTTCCCTTTTACGAGTGCATATTCAAAGGTTATACGTCTGTGTGTTTTATCAAAGTAATAATCACACGCATCCATAATCTTTGAAAGAGAATATGCCTTCGCCACAGGCATTAGTGCTTTGCGTGCCTCCTCTGTAGGTGCGTGGAGGGAAATTGCAAGGTTAATCGGCATCATTTCATCTGCAAGCTTATATATTTTTTCTGTAAGACCGCAAGAAGACAGTGTAATATGCCGAAAACCTATCCCTTGCCCGTCTTCATCATTGATATTTTTCAAAAATGCTATAATATTTTCGTAATTGTCCAGTGGCTCACCTATGCCCATAATTACAATATTACTGATTTTTACCCCTAAGTCCTTTTGTGCACGAAGGATTTGCCCCTCAATTTCATAGGGCGTAAGATTTCGTACAAGACCTTTTAAGGTAGATGCGCAAAATGTGCATCCCATACGGCAACCGACCTGACTTGATATACAGATACTTTTGCCGTGGTGATAGTCCATTACAACTGTTTCGATAATGTTTCCGTCAGAAAGCTTTAAAAGATAT
>JAZRQT010000013.1:0-4189 GCA_045650105.1 Clostridia bacterium
GATTTTCCCGCACTTTCACAAAATCCGCCCGTGATGGATGATGTGGAAACCGCTATTTATAAAACAGCGCCCTCATACGGAAAGTGTGAGGTTATTTTATATTCTCCTGAGCATACCGTTACACTTCCTGAGCTTTCAGAAGGACACGTGCGCAAGCTTGTAGATTTGTGGACAGAGCGTTTTGAGGATTTAAGTCAGGACGAAAAAATCAAATATATCTTTATATTTGAAAACCGTGGCGACGTTGTAGGCGTGACAATGCCCCACTGCTCCTGAAGCAACAAGCGAGGAATTAAGAGCGGCACACAAGAAGCATCTTGAAAGTCAGAATAAGGCATAAGGGAGGAATAACTATGACAACATCGCAGCTTAAATCTGAATTTATAAAGCTCTACGGCGGGACAGAGGATGATATACGTATATTCCACTCCCCCGGCAGAGTTAACCTTATCGGCGAACATACAGACTATAACGGCGGCTTCGTTTTTCCTGCGGCACTGACCATGGGAACAACCATTGCGCTGAGAGTGACGAATTCTGATATTCTCCGTATGAAGGCAACTGACCTTCCCGATATGGTGGAAATTGATATAAATAACCTTGATGCCTACCGTGATTTATGGTGGGGTAACTATCAGGCAGGCGTATGCGTAGAACTTATGAAAGAGGGCTTTGACATTGTCGGCTGCGATATGCTTTTTGACGATACACTTCCCCACGGGGGCGGTCTTTCCTCATCTGCGGCGATCGAGGTTTGCACGGCACTTACCCTGGCAACCCTTTCAAATGAGAAAAATGGTATTACTGATAAGGTTGATATGATAAAAATGGTGTTTATAGGTCAGGCGGCAGAACATAATTACTGCAGGGTTAACTGCGGTATTATGGACCAGTTTGCCTCCGCTATGGGAAAGGCAAACCACGCAATCTTCCTTGACTGTAAAAATATGAATTATAAGCTTATCCCACTTGAAAGGAAGGGCTGTAAGCTCGTAATAACAAACACCAACAAAAAGCACTCCCTTGCGTCAAGCAAGTATAATGAACGCCGCAGTCAGTGCGATGAAGGCTTTTCAATATTAAAAGAGGCACTGCCCGAGGCAAAATGTCTTGGTGATATTAGCGTGGAGATGTTTGAAAAAACAAAGCATCTTATAAAGGATGAAATAATTCTTCAGCGTGTCACACACGTAATTTATGAGGATGACCGTGTTCTTCGCAGTATAGAAGCACTAGAGAGCGGCGACCTTGCCCTTTTTGGGAAGCTTATGAATGAAAGTCATAATTCCCTTCGTGATTTATACGAGGTTACGGGGATTGAGCTTGATACCCTTGTTTATGAGGCACGCAAAATAGATGGTGTTCTCGGCTCCAGAATGACAGGGGCAGGCTTTGGCGGAAGCACAGTTTCTATTGTAAAGGAAGATGCTGTAGAAGAATTCTGCGAAAAGGTAGGAAAAGGCTATACAGAGAAAATTGGATATGCACCGACATTCTATATTGATGATATAGGTGACGGCGGTATGGAAATATTCGATTAAAAATTTTTTCCACAAAAAAACCTCTCGGTTGGCAAAACCAACCGGGAGGTTTTTTACGTTTTCACAAAGAGTGATTTTATACTCTCTCAAATTCTTCAACGATTTCCTTCTCGGGTGCAGGTGTAAGAAGACTTACAACCACGTTGAGAACAAGTGCAATTATAAATGCGGGGAGAAGCTCATAAATCGCAAACACGCCGCCAAGCTTTGCAATAAGGAATTTCCAGAGGAATACCATAATTCCGCCGCTTACAAGGCTCGCCATTGCGCCCCATTTGTTTGAACGCTTCCAGAAGAGTGCCAGAAGCACAACGGGACCAAAGGTTGCACCAAAGCCTGCCCACGCAAATGATACAATTCTAAATACTGATGAATTTTCATCAAGTGCTATAAATACGCCAACAACAGCAATTGCAATAACTGTAAGACGTGCAATAAGCATAGCCGCTTTCTTTGAAAGCTTAACATTGGCAACACCTGCAACAATATCCTCAGAAATAGAGGATGCCGCCGCAAGAAGCTGAGAGTCAGCAGTTGACATTGTTGATGCAAGAATACCTGCAAGGATAATACCGCCTACTATTGCAAAGAGTGGACCGTACTGGCTGATTACACCTGATATAACAACTATAATCTTTTCCGCCTCGGAAGAGCTTCCTACAAAGCCCGCTGTGTCAGCAATATTAAGTGTTCCGTTTATTGCAAGGGTATAACCGATAATACCGATAAATACTGCTATACCCATTGAAATTACAACCCAAACTGTTGCTATTCTTCTTGAAAGCTTAAGCTTGTTTTCATCCTTTGCCGCCATAAAGCGAAGAAGAATGTGCGGCATACCGAAATAGCCAAGTCCCCACGCAAGTGTAGATGCTATTGTAAGAAGGTCGTACTGACCTGTAGCTGCACCTTCTGCCGTGTGCTGTGTAAAGGTTGTGAGGCTGAAATAGCCTGGGAGTGCCTTCGCATTTTCAATTACGCCTGCAATTCCGCCTGCATTTACAATACCGAAGCCAAGAACTATCAGAAGTGCAATTGTCATAACAATGCTCTGTATAAAGTCTGTTGTGCTTGCCGCCAAAAATCCGCCAAGTGCAGTATATCCTACGATTATCACAGAAGAGATAATCATTGCAGGAATGTAGTCAATATTAAATATTGTAGAGAAAAGCTTTCCGCATGCACTGAAGCCTGAAGCAGTATAAGGAACAAAGAAAACTACAATAATTATTGCCGCAAGACCTTTAAGAATTCTTGTATTATCCCTGTATCTGTTTTCAAAAAATTCAGGAAGTGTAACTGCGTTGCACGCAACCGTATAGCTGCGAATTCTCTTTGCTACTATAAGCCAGTTAAGATATGTACCGATTGCAAGGCCGATTGCCGTCCATGAAGCCTCCGCAATACTTCCTGCCAATGCTACACCGGGAAGCCCCATAAGAAGCCAGCTTGACATATCAGAAGCCTCCGCACTCATCGCAGTAACAAGGGGGCCAAGCTTTCTGCCGCCAAGATAGAAGTCACCGGTGCTCTTATTTTCACCTGAAAATTTAATACCTACAGTAATCATTATCACAAGATACGCTACTATAGACATCGTGATACAAGCGTTTATCATATAAACACGCTCCTTAAAAAAAGATAATATCTATTTTACCATAAATTACAGCTTTATTCAACAATTTTATTTTTCATTTGCATAAAATCCTTATACAGATAGAGTGAACCGCATATAACGGTAAGCTTATTCTCTGCAGTTGCTTTTTTATAAGCCTCAGCTATATTTTCACAAGGCAGTGCTGTAAAACCGTATTTTATGAGCTTTTGGGCAAGCCGTTCTGCCTTTTCCGCACGGGGATTATCCTCTACCGTAACGGTGAAAAAGCGTGCCTTTTCACAAAAACCGCTCTTTTTAAAAAGGTCAAGCGATGCATCGATATCCTTGTCCGCCATTGCCGCATATATAACGGAAAGCTTTTCATCGGGAAAATATCTTGATATAGCATCAATCAGAGAGCTTGTTCCGCTAAGGTTATGCGCACCGTCAAATATTACCAAAGGGTTATCCGATATTTTTTCAAAGCGTCCTATGTTGTGTGCACGCAAAAGTCCGCTTCTGATATACTTTTCGTCAATGCCCATACTTATTGCCGCCTCTATGGCAAGAGCGGCATTTTCCGTCTGGTGAACCCCTGCAAGGCTAATCTTTAAATTTTTAAAGGCTTTATAATCAAAAACCTCACCCGTTCCCTCGGGGCAGTTTTTTTGCGGCGGCTCTGCCACAATAAAGGGACAGTTTTTTTCTTTTGCAGTATTTTCAAGTACTAAGTGCGCCTGTTCCTTTTGTCTTGTTGTAATAACCACAGTGCCTGTCTTTATAATTCCCGCCTTTTCTGCAGCAATTTTTTCTATAGTGTCACCAAGATATTCAGTATGGTCAATATCAATTTTTGTAATCAGGCACAGCTTTGGCGCATCAATAATATTTGTCGCAACAAGTCTGCCCCCAAGCCCCGTTTCCAGAACCACAATATCACACTTTTTTTCTTTAAAATACAAAAACGCTGCGGCTGTCCAAATTTCAAACTGAGTAGGCATAGCACCCTTTTCATTCTCTACCTCTTTTGCCGCTGCCTCAACCTGATTTA
>JAZRQT010000014.1:0-1773 GCA_045650105.1 Clostridia bacterium
CTCATATATTGTCTTGGAGGGGATTTATATGAGTAATGCACCGCAGCTTATGAAAAACACACTTTTACTTGCGGCGAGCAGTATATTGCTGAGGTTATGCGCACTCTGCTTTCAGGCATACCTTGCGGCAAAGGTAGGTGCGCAGGAGCTTGGTGTTTTTGGTATAATTGCATCTGTGGGGGTGGTTTTTGCCACGATAAGCATTTCAGGTGTGCGTTTTAGTGTGACACGGCTTGCGGCGGAGGAGATGAGCCTTGGAAACAAATTCCCCCACACTCTGATGCGGTGCGCATTTTCATATGCGGCTTTCTTTGGATGCCTTGCAGGGTCGGTTATGTTTTTCGGTGCTCCGTTTTTATCACAGCACTGGGTTATAGAAATGTCAGCTGTAAAGCCACTTAAAATAATGGCACTTTCAATGCCTCTTATTGCACTCGGAAGTTGTGCAGAAGGGTATTTTACGGCAAAACAGAAGATTTTCAGGCTTGTTATTTCAGAGGTTTTTGCGCAGGCGGCAAGAATTGTATTTGTTGTTTTCTCTTTTAATGCCGGGAAAAATTTTGGCTCGGCAGATGTGTTGGCGAAGGGATTTTTTGCAGCGGAGAGCGCACTTGCAATATCACTTCTTTTTCTGTACGCTTTTGAAAGCTTTGGAAAGAAGGAAAGCGGTAAAAAGAAAAAGCATTTTAAAAATCTTGTGGGAACGGCACTTCCCCTTGCTGTCAGTGCGTATATGCGTACGGGACTTTCCTCCCTCGGACAGATTATTATTCCCAGAGGACTTAGAAAAGCGGGTATGGGGGCGGCAAGTGCATTTTCAACCTATGGTGTTATAGGACAAATGTCAATGCCTGTGATAATGTTTCCTGCGGCTCTTCTTACTGCACTTGGTGAAATTTTGGTGCCACGCCTTACAAGTGCGCAGGTGCAAAAGCAGAAAATAGGAATAAGCTACATTGTAAATAGGGCACTGCGTGTAGGAATTATATTCAGCTTCGGTGTAGCAGGGGTGATGCTCTTTTATTCAAACGAGCTTGGCGAGGCTCTTTATAAAAGCAGCGAGGCGGGTCTGTATATAAAAATTTTTGCACCGCTTCTGCCCATAATATATATTGACTGCGTTACCGACGGCTGCCTTAAAGGGCTTGGTCAGCAGGTGTATTCTATGGTTTTTAATGTGCTTGAAGGTGTGCTTAATGTCGTAATGCTCTTCTTTTTACTTCCCAAAATGGCGATAATGGGATATATTGTTGTTATGTACATAAAGGAAATATTTAATGCCGCACTCAGTATGCACAGACTTTCAAAGGTTACGTCGGTTGATATAAATATATTAATGATACTTTGCGTTTGCGCTAGCGTATGGGGTGCGTGGATGATAAACGCTATGGTGGCGTCTTCCTTTTGCCTTGCCGTAAAGCTTTGTACCTATTGCATTTTTTATGTAGCTCTTATTTATATTATAAATGCAATTACACGTGATGATATAAGGTGGGTAGTATCTCTCACCAATCCCAAAAAAATATGAGAAAACTTACCATCGGTGTTGACAAAAACGTGTTGTGGCTGTAAAATAGGAAGATAGTATAAGAAAAGAGGCGACGCACTATGATAAATCTGATTTTGCCAAAAGACTATAACGCAAAGCTTTCACTTCGTGAAACACAGCGTGCAATAAAAATTGTTAAGGATAATTTTCAGCGCAAGCTTTCTTCAGAACTTAATCTTGACAGAGTAACTGCCCCCGTTATTGTCACAAAGTCAAGCGGAATA
>JAZRQT010000015.1:0-7648 GCA_045650105.1 Clostridia bacterium
CCACTGCGGCATTTTCCTTATCAAGGATAAGGTTAAACCCTGCCTTCTCTCCTCTCTTACAAAGGACTACTGCATCATAGGATTTTTGTGCATAAAATTCTGAATTAATGTCAAAAATCCGTCCATTCTCGCCTTCTGCAAAGGAGCAGAAACGTTCTATTTTTTCCGCATTTACTTCTGATGCATTCCACTCTTTAAGCACAGATGCACATATTCTGCGCTTTATCGGCATCGGTGCATCTGAAAACGGTTTTATTAAAAGGCGTTCATTAAGTAAACACTCTGCCATACGCTCCTGCGCCATAGCATCAATAAACGCATTATCCTCTGCAATATAGTGTGCCGCTGAAACAATCTTCTTTTGTGCACCCTGCGATATTTCATTAAGAAACGGCATAATATTAAGACGTATTTTATTTCGTGCATATACGGGAATTTTATTTGTGCTGTCCTCTCTCCACGTAAGGGAGTTTGAACGAAGATATTTTTCAATATCCTCACGGGGGATGTCAAGGAGCGGTCTTATAATATTATCACGTTTATACATTATTCCGCCAAGTCCCTGCGCCGCAGTTCCCCGTGCAAGCCTGAAAAGCACCGTTTCAGCATTATCATTTAAGTTGTGCGCCGTTGCAATTTTTGCACCGCCAAGTTTCTCTGAAAGCTCCTCAAAAAATTCGTAACGCAAAATTCGTCCGCACTCTTCTTCGCCTAATTTTCTTTCACGTGCAATTTTTATAACGTCATACTCTCTGTAGAAAAATTCTGCATCTGCCGCCTTTGCTATAAGACGTACAAATTCACTGTCTTCATCGGACTCTTCTCCACGTATCATATGATTTACATTTGCAACGTAAATAGTAAGGTTATAGTCACTTTTCAGGCGAAGCATTGTATGTAAAAGGCATACTGAATCCGCACCGCCCGACACTGCGCATATAACGCTGTCACCGGCATTCAAAAGGGCATTTTCTTCAATTGTTTTTCGTACCCTTTCAAGCACTCTGTATCCCTCCGTCAGCTTCTGCTGTCAAGATTCATAAACTTAGTAAATTCACCACGCCATGCAAGATTGATTATTCCACATTCACCGGCACGGTTTTTTGCAAGAATACATTCAACAATGTTTCCTGCACTCTCTTCCTCGCCGCCTTCCTCCTGCGGTCTGCAAAGCATAATAACAATGTCGGCATCCTGCTCAATCGAGCCGCTTTCTCTAAGGTCGCTGAGCATCGGTCTTCTTGCAAGCTTTTCAGATGCACGGTTAAGCTGTGAAAGCGTAATTACAGGAACATTAAGCTCCTTCGCCATAATTTTAAGAGAACGTGACATTTCACTGATTTCCTGCGTTCTGCTCTCGCCCTTTCCTCTGCCCTGCATAAGCTGCAGGTAGTCAATCACTACAAGACCAAGTCCCTTTTCCATTTTAAGACGTCTGCACTTCGCCCTGATTTCAGAAGCAGTTATACCAGGGGTATCGTCAATATATATCGGCGCAGTAATTATATCCTTGAGGGAGTGTGCAATTTTCGTCATTTCCCTCGCATCTATATCGCCTATTCTAAGCTTTCCCGACTCTACAAGAGCCTCGCTTGAAATTACACGGTTTACAAGCTGCTCCTTACTCATTTCCAGAGAGAATATTGCAACGGGAACTCTTTCACGAATTGCGGCATTCTGCGCAATATTGAGTGCAAAGCTCGTTTTACCGACACCCGGTCGTGCCGCAATGATTATAAGGTCACTGTTCTGAAGTCCTGCCGTAGAAGCATCAAGTCCCGTAAAGCCCGTTTTAATACCCGTAACCTTACCGCCACGCTTTTTAAGCTCGTCAAGCATTGCAAGGTTAGTCTTTACAACCTCACCAATATGGGTAAAGCCCTTAGTTCCTCTCTGTTCCGATATTCTGAATATGAGCTGTTCGCTCTTATCAATAATATCGGCGGCAGTTTCCTCATCCTTCATACCCATATCCATAATCTGACTTGCAGACTCGATAAGGTTTCGAAGCATCTTTTTCTCCTGCGCAATCTTTATATACTGCGCAAGATTTTCCTTTGTAAAAACACTCTGTGCAATTTTTGTTATATATGCAATTCCGCCTACACTGTCAAGCTTATCGCCAAGTCTTTCTGAAAGAGTAACCATATCAACGGGGATACCCTCTTCAAAAAGGTGGCTTATCGCTATAAATATTGTCTTATTTGCAGTTGCGTAAAATGAGTCCTCGTCAAGCTTGTCCATAGCCATAACAAGCGCTTTTTCGTCAAGTATCATATTACCGAGGATTGCCGCCTCCGCCTCAAGATTATATGGCATAGTTCTTCCAATCGGAATTTCCATTTATATCACCGTATTTCTATATTATTCGGGGTTTACAACCACTTTTATCGTAGCTGAAATTTCGGGGTATATCTTAAGCTCAACATCTTTTTCACCGATAGTCTTTATACCGTCGGGAAGTACAATCTTGCGCTTATCAATAACGTGATGAAGCTGATACTTTATCGCATCTGCTACATTCTGATTGGTAATCTTTCCGAAAAGCTTTCCGCCCTCGCCTGCTTTTCCTGTAAGCACAACCTTTGCACCCTCAAGGCTTTTTGCAGTTTCCTTTGCCGCCTCTATCTCCTGCTGCTTATGAAAAGCGGCAGCTTCATTCTTTCCTTTTATATTGTTGAGCACGTCAGCCGTTGCAATTTCTGCCATTTTTTTAGGGAGCAGGAAATTTCTTGCATAACCGTCGCTCGCCTCAACCACGTCACCCTTTTTTCCGTGACCTTTTACATCTGTCAAAAGTACAACCTTCATAATTATAACCATTCCTTTCACTATGTTCAAGGCACAAAACATTAATATAATTTCAAAATGCAAAGCATTTTGTTCCATACCTCTTCACTTTTCACTTTTACCTCTTATCTGTCTGAATTTATTCAGACTTTATATCACTTCGTCAATTGCCTTTTTCAGCATTTCGCCCGCATCAAAAACGGAGCTTTGCTCTATCTGCGCACCTGCAACCATCATATGACCGCCGCCGCCGAGCTTTTCCAAAACAACCTGAACATTAACCTCGCCAAGCGACCTGCCGCTTATAACAACATTTCCGTTTTCACCACGTGCCACTACAAATGCCGCCTTAATATCGGTTATTTCAAGCATTTCATCAGCAGCCTCCGCAATAACAAGGTGCGGTACAACACCCGAAAAGAGTGAAATTGCTATATTATTACTGTAAACCTGCGCCTCTGTTACGATTTGCGCTTTAAGCTTATAGTTATCTATTGAGTCCCTGAAAAGCTTCTTTACACGAATAGTATCAACACCTGCCGCCCTTAAATATGCGGCTGCCTCAAACGTTCTTACACCTGTTTTGAAGGTAAAGTTCTTTGTATCCACTGCTATTCCTGAATAGAGTGCCTCTGCATCAACAGTAGATACAGCATAATGATGCCCGAAATACTGCATAATTTCAGCGACCATTTCACATGTTGACGACGCAAACGGCTCGTGATAAACAATATCCGCATCATCAATAAAGCTCTCGCTTCTTCTGTGGTGGTCTATTACTACCTTCGTCTTTACGGTGTCAATAAGTTCAGGCATTTCTGTATATTCGGGGATATGAGTATCACATATCACGAGCAGGGTTTTGGGTGTAATAAAATCACGCAGTCCCTGCTTTCCTATAAACATACCGTCATGGTAATGATTTTCCTCAATCTTTTTAAGGAGAAGCTGCACCGTATCGTCCTTGGTTAAAAGAAGCACCTTTGCCTCTTTTTTAATATGGCTTGCCATACTTGCAATACCGATTGCCGCACCTATTGCATCAGCATCACTGTTTCTGTGCCCCATAATAAGGACATTGTCAGATGCCTCCATAAGCTCTCTTAAGTTACTTGCCATAATGCGTGCTTTAACCTTTGTACGCTTTTCAGTTTCCTTGGAATTTCCGCCAAAGTAGCTGAATTTTCCCTTGTCACGGATAACCACCTGGTCACCGCCTCTGCCAAGCGCCATTTCAAGTGCTTTTTTGGAGGAAATGTCATTTTTGCTAAGCGACGAACTTCCAATTCCTATACCGATGCTTACCGTTGGCGGAATCTTTGCGGACTCGTCAAAGGTTTTTACATTATTTAATATTTCAAATTTCTTTTCTGTAAATTCATCAAGCTGTTTTTTTGTAAACACACAAAGGTACTTATCTTTTTCAATCTTTTTTACAAGGCCGCCTGCATCCTGCACCCAGCCTATAATATTTTTGTCAAGAAGAGTAATTATATCAAGACGCTCTTCGTCGCTAAGCTCTGCGACAACCTCATCAAAGTTATCCACCATAATCTGCGCAACGGCGCACGATGCATCATTAAGTGCCTTTTGCGTATTTACAAGCTCCGTCACCTTTTCCATATAGAGCATTATTGCAGCGTGGTCAGGTGCAGTTCTGCGCTTAACACTTGAACGGACAATATAAATTTCGTCGCCGATATTTACCGTTATCGGTGTACGTCCGCCGTCGTCATATATTTCACGTATTTTAATCTGCGGAATTATTTCACTGATTTTTTTATCTGAAATAGTGGTAAAAAGCTCTTTAAATGCACTGTTGTACCACGCAACTGTTCCGTCTATTCTTATTCCTGCAATAGGGCTCATAGACTTAAAAAGTGCCTCGTTATTTTGCAGTTCGTTATCATCGCTTGCCGCATCACTTATATATTCCTTCATTTTCTTAACACGGCTCATATGCCACACTATTTTTTCCAGAATAATCAGTGCCGACAGTATAAGAATGACCACCGAAAGAATTGTATGGGTTTTTATCATAAATATCGCACAGATAAATATAAAGATAGCAAAAAACGGAGTTGCCGCACGGGGCATAGAATCAATTTTCTCGTTCTTCTGCTTCACTGGGATCTCCCCCTTCCTCTTCTTTCCTGATTTTTCTGAAATTTGCGAACGCATCAACTGATGCGAGCAGTATATAAATAACAAATAAATTCACATACGGACTTACGCCTGAAAAAACAGTAGAAAATAAGAAAACAAAAATATGGATTATAACTCTTATCGGCGTACTTTTTAGAGTGCGGCGCAGATAAAAGTCAACAAACGACATTCCTGCAAAAAAGCTTACCGCACCAAGTACCATCAGGGCATTAAGGAATATATAAGAAAGCTTTCCCTGCGGGCTCATAAAAAAGAGTGCAAATGAAAGTATCATAATAATAACAGCCGTTCTGGGAAGACGCACCTTTGCAAAGGAATGTGTAATTCCTACGGGAAGTCTGCGCATCTGCGCAGTTACAAGCCACATTACACCATACCCTACCGCAAGGGAGGATATTACAAGAATTGACGGCACCATCATAACCGCAATGCGCCCGATTGTATCAATTAGTGCGTCTATGGTTTCTGTGGGAATATTTACTCCGCTTTCTGCTACAGATGCTATCTGCATCTTAAAAAGCTCCATCGGCATTCCCGTAAGGAACTGTGCAACACTCACTCCTGCTTTTAGTGCACTATTATAAAGCTCTGTAAAGCTCAAAACCAAAAATGCTCCGCCCGCAAGCAATACACCGTTATAAAATCCCTTTTTCTTTATAATTGCATATGCACACATAATGCCGCACAGTGCCGCCTCAAGCCCTATAAAAAGCCCCTGCAGCTTTGCCGTTTCCCCATATGTGCCGCAAAAAAACATTGATATGCAAATAGCACACAGTGATGCCACCAGTGCCGTTACGGGACCTATGCACAGAATTGTCATTGCAATATTATATGCACATATAACCATTGCCACTGTGGGCATACCGAATAATATAGGCAAAAGTGCCACTAATATTTTCCATATAATATGAAAACTTACTCTTTCCTGACTCATTATACCTGTTCCTTTTTTCTAATATATACCTAATCTATGTTATACTATCATATTTTAGCGGCAATGTAAAGATATTTTTTTATGTGTTAAAATCAGTTGCTTTTGCCTATATAATGTGATATTATAAATATGTATGTTTACGAAAGGAAGTATAGTATATGAAAATACGTGAGGGTTATCTTCTGCGCAGTGTCGCAGGAAAAAATATAGTTGTTTCCGTCGGTGCACAGCTTGACTTTAACGGCATGCTTACACTTAACGATACGGGTGTATTCTTCTGGAATTTGCTTTCAAAGGGTGCAACAAAGGAAGAAATGCTTGATGCACTGCTTACGGAATATGATGTAAGTGCCGAGGAAGCATCAAAGGATATAGACGAATTTATCGGGAAGCTTAAAGATGCCAAACTATTGGAGGATTGATTATTTTGCAGGAAATGAATGTTTCGCTAAACGAAATGTATCCGATAATTTGTGAGCAGCTTGAAAGCGGCGGCAAGGTGCGCTTTAAACCGCACGGGACAAGTATGCTCCCCACTCTTCGCCAGGGTATTGACGAAGTAGAGCTTACACGCCCTGACGGAAAACTGAAAAAATATGACATCGCTTTCTACAGACGGAAAAACGGTCAGTTTGTACTGCACAGAATATTGAGAATAAAGAATGATAGTTCCTACATTATACGTGGCGACCATCAGTTCCAGTATGAATACGGGATTTGTGATGAGGATATTATTGCCGTTTGCTCCGGAATTTACAGAAATGGGAAATATATATCTGCAAATTCTATCCCCTTCTATTTGTGGGCAATTTTAGGACCGCTTTATTTCAGAACACTTTTCAGATTTAATAAACTAAGGAAAAAACTACGGGGGTAATTATGTATATTAATGAGAAAATAAGAGCACTTGGAGAGGAAGTTGAAAAGGAGTTTTCTTCCTACCTTTCCGACATTGATGAAATTGCACGCTTCAATCAGGAAAAGGTGCTTGATGCATTTATAAAAAACCGTGTCGGCGAAAACTGTCTTTACCCATCAACGGGGTACGGCTATGGTGATGTGGGCAGAGAAACACTTGACAGCATTTATGCAGATATTTTTGGCGCTGAGGATGCACTCGTACGCCATAACATTGTAAACGGCACACACTGCCTTGCAATTTCTCTTTTTTCCGTTCTGCGCCCCGGCGACACTCTCCTTGCCGCAACGGGAAAACCGTACGATACTCTTGAAGAGGTTATCGGTATTTCAGGAAACAGTGGCGGAAGTCTTAAGGACTTCGGTATTTCCTACAAACAGGTTGATTTAATCGGCGGTAATGTCGATTTTGACGGTATAAAGGCGGCTTTAACCCCTGATGTTAAGGCAGTTGTTCTTCAGCGTTCAAAGGGTTATGACTGGCGTGACACATTAAGCTGTGAAAAGCTTGGCGAGGCGATTTCATTTATAAAATCCATCCGCAGTGACGTTTGCTGTATCGTGGATAACTGCTATGGCGAATTTGCAGAAAAGACAGAGCCTACGCAGCACGGCGCAGACCTTGTTGTTGGCTCACTTATAAAGAATATCGGTGGTTCACTTGCACAATCGGGCGGTTACATAGCAGGTAAAAAGGAGTATGTGGAGCTTGCCGCATACCGCCAGACTGCACCCGGTATTGGCAAGGAATGCGGTGCTACACTCGGTCAGAACAGATATATGTATCAGGGACTTTTTATGGCTCCCCATATTGTTGCGCAGGCAATAAAAAGCGCT
>JAZRQT010000016.1:0-3679 GCA_045650105.1 Clostridia bacterium
CAAAATAGCTGACCCCAGAAATTTAGGCTCGATTATAAGAACGGCTAACTGCGCAGGTGCACACGGAGTAATAATTTCAAAGCATGACGGTGCATCCTTAGGTGCAGTATGTGCAAAGGCATCGGCAGGTGCAGTAGAGTATATGCCCGTTGCACGTGTGGCAAACCTTGCAAAAACAATTGACGATTTGAAAAAGCAAAATATTTGGGTAACAGGCGCAGATGCCTCGGGCGAAAAAGAGCTTTATGATGCCGATTTAAAGGGTGCAGTTGCAATCGTTATCGGATCTGAGGGTGAGGGCATAAGCCGCCTTGTTCTTGAAAAATGTGATTTTAAGGTTAAAATCCCTATGAAGGGTAATGTAAACTCCCTCAACGCATCTGTTGCGGCGGCACTCTTTATATATGAGGTCGTAAGGCAGGGAAGAAACTAAAAGGAGATGTTAAAATGAGAGCAGTTGTAACGGTTGTAGGTAAGGATAAAACGGGTATTATCGCAAGGGTAAGCGGTCTTTTCTATGAAAAGAACATAAACATTTTAGACATATCGCAAAAGCTGATGCAAAACCTTTTTACTATGATTGCACTTGTTGATATGGAAAACAGCAGTATAGATTTTGACGCTCTTACAAAAGAGCTTGAAAAGGTAGGAGAGGAGCTTGGCGTAGCGATAAGGGTATTGCCTGAAGAAATGTTTAAAAGCGAGGGATAAAAATGGATAAGAATTTAAATGCCGCAGTTATGCTGCAGCTTGAAAATGTTAAAAGTGAACTCGAAAAAAATAATATGAATGCCTTTATTGCGCAAAGCAAGGAGGATGCGTGCACTATTGCCGTTTCTCTTATGAAAGAGGGAGCCGTTGTTGCAAGCGGTGGCTCAATGTCACTTGCAGAGTGCGGAATGATGGATATTCTGCGCAGCGGAAAATATGAGTATCTTGACCGTGAAAAGGTTGAGGATAAAATAGCTCTTTACAGAAAAAGCTTTTGCGCTGATTATTACTTATGCTCATCAAATGCCGTAACCGAAAAGGGTGAGCTTTATAACGTGGACGGAAATGGAAACCGTGTTGCGTGCATTGCATACGGCCCTGAAAAAATAATTATGATAGTGGGCAGAAATAAGATTGTAAAAGACCTTCAGGAGGCACAGTCAAGAGTAAAGAGATATGCTGCCCCTGCAAACTGTCAGCGACTTTCCTGCAAAACATATTGCCATGAAAAAGGCGTATGTATGGGAGAGGGCGGCTCTATGACAGACGGATGCCTTTCTGACGGAAGAATATGCTCCCAATATATTGTAAGCGGTTATCAGAGATTAAAGGGCAGGATAAATGTAATTTTAGTAAATGAGGAGCTTGGGTATTAATATGAAAAAGGCTTTGATAACGGGTGCAAGCTCGGGAATAGGTGAAGAGATTGCAAAAATCCTTTCCGAAAAAGGATATGAAACGGTGCTTGTGGCACGCAGAACAGAGCGGCTTGAGGCACTGTCAGCGGCTTTACCTTCAAAAAGTGAGGTTTACACGGCAGATTTATCAGATATGGACGAGGTGCGTGCACTTTTTGAAAAACATCAGGATATAGATATTCTCATAAACAATGCAGGCTTTGGTGTATACGGAGATTTTTGTGAAACTGATTTTGACCGTGAAAGTCAGATGATAGATGTAAATATCCGTGCACTTCATTATCTTATGAAAGCGTATATCCCCGTTTTTGAAAAGCGCCACGGCGGGAAAATCCTTAATGTAGCATCCTCGGCAGCGTTTTTTCCGGGGCCTCTTTTATCCTCTTATTATGCATCAAAGGCATATGTTCTGCGCCTTTCCACGGCAGTACGGGAGGAGATTCGCCGCAGAAAATCACCCGTAACTATAACCACCCTCTGCCCCGGCCCCGTAGAAACGGAATTCGGGGAGCTATCAGGGTCAAATCTCGGGAAAAGGACAATTTCGCCCGTTTATGTTGCAAAGCTTGCCGTAGATGCAATGATGAAGGGGAAAGCCGTGGTTGTTCCCACCTTTACAATGAAAATGACAAGATTTTTGTCAAAGCTTTTACCTGAAAGCATATCTGTGAGAGTAGTATATATTTTGCAGAAATCAAAAAGGAAATAACCCGAAAGGGGGTAAGCCTATGAAAAAGAAAATTTCAATATTACTGGCATTTATAATGATGTCAGCTTGCATTTGTGCAAATGCGCAAGTGCTTTATGAAAAGGAAACACAGGAGATAGTAACGCTCGGAGTCACACGAAGAAACATTGTGCGTTTTTACGGTGATTACGCACTTAATATAAACTGCATAACGGCAGACCTTAAAAATGAAAATTTAAGCCTTGAGCTTTTAAAGGACAGTAAGGGCGTTGACAAAACACAGACCGTAATGAATTTTGCAAAGGCAGAGGAAAATGTTGTTGTTGCGACGAATGCCGACTTCTTTTCTGCGTACAAGGGCGACCAGAATTTCAGCCTTGGAATAGAAATAAAGGATGGAGAGTTTTTGCAATCGCACATTAATTCTGATATGGCTGCAGGATTTTTTAAGGAAAATGTCCTCAGCTTTTTTTATCCCTCTATCAGTGTGAGTGTGAAAGCGCCCAATGAAACGCAGACAACCCTTTCACATATAAATAAGCCAACCGATTATTACGGTGCGCTTTTAATGTATACAAGTGATTTTAACTCCGGCACATCACCGTTTCTGCCCGAGGGCATAACGGCAGTTACCGTTACAGAGGGAAAGGTCAGTGCAAAGGGTGTCAGCCTTGGCGGCACTATCCCCATTCCTGAAAACGGATATATTCTTGTAATAGATGACAATATGACGCCGTTTCTTGACATTAATTTTAATGTCGGGGACAGTGTAGAGCTTTCGTCAGAGGCAACACCCTCGTTAAACGGCATAGAAACTGCGTTTGGCGGTGGCACAATGCTTTTGTCAAACGGGGAGAAAGCCCCCGTAACACACGATGTAAAAGGCAATCATCCCCGCACGGCAATAGGCACAAATGCTGACGGAACGGTTATTTATATGATAACAGTTGACGGAAGGCAAACTCAGAGCCGTGGCGTCAGCCTTGACGCCCTTGCAGATATATGTCTGGAGCTTGGATGTGTGAATGCACTCAATTTTGACGGTGGCGGCTCTACTGCAATGGTAGGAAAAACGCTTTTCCAGAATGAGCTTCACTATATAAATAAACCGAGCGAAAACAGAAAGGTCATAAATGCCGTTGCGATAACGCAAAATGTGCAAAGTGGCGATGCCATAGGATTTTTTGCAGATGCGGAAAAAGACACTGTCCTTTCAGGGGACAGTGTGAAGCTTAGACTTACGCCGTATGATGAAAACTATAACACACCGAAAAGAATTACCAAAGAGGTAGAATGGGTAGTTAAAAAAGGTGCAGGATATGTACGTGACAACGTATATTATGCCGAGGGCGCAGGCGAGGTTTTACTGGAGCTTTATTATGATAACAAAAAAACTGACAGCATTACACTTTATGTAATAGATGAGGTTGCAGGAATTGCAGCAGATAATAAGCTTTCGCTTTCGGCGGGGGCAACACTTGCCACAGAAAATCTTGCAGAGGTTTTCGATAAATACGGAAACACTGCAACCGTTAAGGATATAACACTTCTCAACCCGAAATATGATGAGGAGTTTATAGAA
>JAZRQT010000017.1:0-2572 GCA_045650105.1 Clostridia bacterium
ATAGCGGCGTATATTTTTTTTGCATCTGCGCCCATCTCTATAAGCTTTTGCACCGTTTTTTTCGAAATACCGCCCTCAGTTCCCCGCCAGCCTGCGTGCACTGCGGCAATCGCACCTATGTCCTGCGCATATATAAGGACAGGCACACAGTCCGCACTGTAGCATAAAAGCGGCACATTTTTAAGGGTAGTGATGCACGCATCAACGCCATAATCCCAAGAGGTTTTTACGCCATATCCAATGCGTTTTTCATCTATTATTTCCACTCTGTCTGTATGCTCCTGACGTGTTGAGGTGAGTAAATTCACATCAAGAGAAAGCTCTCTGCACAAAATCTCCTCGTTCTTGTGTACGCACTCTATATTATCTCCACGCCTCGGGCTCATAGAAAGGCTTTCGTATGCCCCACGGCTCACCCCGCCTTTTCTTGTCGTAAAGCCGTGTACAATATTTTCAAACTGAGAAAGCACCTGGGCTTGATAAAGTGCAATTGCTCCTATTTCTGTAATACACATAATCTTTTAATTTCCTCCGCTTTTCCGGTTTCTTCATTTATTTTTATAACAACACCGCAAAGCTGTACCTGCCCCCTTGCCACATTAAAAGGCGGGCGTTTCTCCCCCGGGGGGAGTATGAAACGGGCAATGGAAACATCCTTATCAAGCCCAAGTACGCTGTGCCGTACCCCTGTTCTTCCCACATCTGTAATATATGCCGTACCATTGGGAAGAATTCTTTCATCTGCCGTCTGAATATGCGTATGTGTTCCTAAAACTGCACTTACCTTTCCGTCGAGATAGTAGCCAAGCGCCTCTTTCTCACTTGTTGCCTCTGCGTGAAAATCTATAATAATATTATTCGTCTTTTCTTTCGCTTTTTCTATAAGTTTGTCCGCCTCAAAAAAAGGAGAACGGTTATCCTCATTCATATATATTGTGCCGATAAGGTTAATTATTGCAAGCTTTGCACCCCCGGGTGTATTTACAATTGCCATACCCTCGCCGGGGTTTTCCCCGATAAGATTTGCAGGACGGATTATGTTCTCCCCTGCGTTAAAGAGCTTTATCACATCTTTTTTGGAATAGGTGTGATTTCCCATAGTGAAAAAATCTATTCCCGCACGGCAAAGTTCCTCATAGCCGTTTGTATTCATTCCAAGACCGCCTGATGCGTTTTCGCCGTTTGCGATTGTATAGTCAATATTATATTCTTCCTTAATTTCAGGGAGCAGTTCAAACACACCGTCACGTCCACTGCGCCCCATAATGTCGCCAATAAATAAAACTTTCATTTTCAATACCTTTCTTAGAGGAAACAAAAGGGCATTTCAGCAGAAATGCCCTTTTCGTATTATTTTGCGTAATCTGTAGTACGTGTTTCACGAATAAGATTAATCTTAATCTGTCCGGGATACTCAAGCTCGCTCTCAATCTTCTTGACGATTTCCCTTGCAACAAATTCCATATCACCGTCACCGATTTCCTCGGGCTTAACCATAATACGAACTTCACGGCCTGCCTGAATTGCATATGATTTCTCAACACCTGCAAATGAGGTGGCAATTTCTTCAAGCTGCTGAAGTCGTTTTATGTAGGCCTCGATATTTTCCCTTCTTGCACCCGGTCTCGCCGCACTTACTGCATCGGCAGCCTGCACCAGGCACGCAATAATTGTCTTCGCCTCAACATCTCCGTGATGTGCCTCAATTGCGTGGATAACATCTTTATTTTCGTTATACTTTTTCGCAATGTCAACACCGATGGAAATATGACTTCCCTCAATTTCGTGGTCAACTGCTTTACCAATATCGTGAAGCAATCCCGCACGTTTTGCCATAGCAACATCCACACCAAGCTCCCCTGCCATAATTCCGGCAACGTGGGCAACCTCGATAGAATGCTTGAGCACGTTCTGACCGTAACTCGTTCTGAATTTAAGCTTACCTAAAAGCTTAATGATTTCAGGATGTAAGCCGTGCACACCCGTATCGAATGTAGCCTGCTCACCCTCCTGCTTAATGGTTGCGTCAACCTCTTTCTTCGCACGCTCCACCATTTCCTCAATTCTTGAGGGATGAATACGTCCGTCTGTAATCAGTTTTTCAAGCGCAACTCTTGCAACCTCTCTGCGGATGGGGTCAAATCCTGAAAGGATAACCGCCTCCGGTGTATCGTCTATAATAAGGTCGATACCTGTGAGAGTTTCAAGTGTTCTGATGTTTCGGCCCTCACGACCGATAATTCTTCCCTTCATTTCATCGTTGGGAAGCGAAACAACCGAAACGGTAGTTTCTGCAACGTGGTCTGCCGCACAGCGCTGAATACCTGCGCTGATAATGTTCTTTGCACGTTTGACGGCCTCTTCCTTGGCCTGAGTTACAATTTCCTTAATCATTATTGCAGCTTCGTGACGAACCTCGTCCTCAACATTACGAAGTAAATATTCCTTTGCTTCCACCGCTGTCAATCCTGAAAGGCGTTCAAGCATTTCTATCTGCGCCTTATGGATGCCTGCAATTTTTTCCTTTTCTTCATCGGCTTCCTTGATTTTTCTGTTTAAAGTTTCGTCCTTT
>JAZRQT010000018.1:0-9848 GCA_045650105.1 Clostridia bacterium
GTATATTTACATTCATTACTGGGCGTATTCCTCCGGGGGCAAAAATGGTTTATGAGAAAATTAAGCCAAATGCTCCGTTTGGGTGTATGAATGGCGGAGGAATATATGACTATATTAAAAAAGAAATGATATGGTCTATGCCGATTGACCTTTCTGCACTTGAGCTTGTAAAATATGTTGAAGAAAATCTCCCAGGGATGGGAATAAAGCTTGCCGCTACAGAAAGAACGTATTGTCATAAACAAAATGCCTATACTGAAAGGCACCGCAGAGAAGAGGGCTTGGAAGAACTTTTTATGCACTATAACGATGTAACTGATACTGTTGCAAAAATTTTGTTTGCGGATGAGCCCAAAAATATTGATGAACTTGCAAGGATGCTTATAAAGCATCCGAAGGCAAAGGATTTTAATATACTGCGTTCTGACGAAATATATTATGAAATTCTTCCTAAAAATTCAAGCAAGGGAAATCTTCTTATAAAGCTTGCTGAGATTTTAAAGATTGATATGAAAAATACAATTGCAATTGGTGACAACGATAATGATATTTCTATGCTGGAAACTGCAGGAACAGGCTATGCAGTTTCTAATGCCTCTATAGGTGCAAAAGAGGCTGCCGACATAATAACAGTAAGTAACGAAGAACACGCAATAGCAAAGATAATAGAAGAGCTTGATAGAAGTCTATAAAAACACCGGACGAATTTTTCGTCCGGTGTTTTTATACAAAGTTATTATTTGCGCATTGCGGTGGGGTAATATTTCTTGTCTGACATATCCTGAACACTGCGAAGCGCTTCACCAAATCTCTGGAAGTGAACAATTTCACGGGCACGAAGGAATTTTATCGGCTCAATGACATCGGGATCATCGGCAAGGCGAAGAATATTATCATATGTCGCACGTGCTTTTTGCTCAGCCGCCAAATCCTCGGTAAGATCAGCTATAACATCGGCTTTTGACTGAATATATGCTGCAGTCCACGGCACACCTGCCGCTGATGCAGGGTATACGCCTGTATTATGGTCAACAAAATACTTGTCAAAGCCTGATGCTTTTATCTCCTCTTCTGAAAGGTTTCTGGTAAGCTGATAAACCATAGTACCAATCATTTCGAGGTGTGCTAGCTCTTCTGTACCTATATCGTTAAGCGTTGATTTTGTGATTTCGTTAGGCATAGAAAAACGCTGGCTGAGATAGCGCAGGGATGCACCAAGCTCGCCGTCAGGTCCACCGTACTGACTCATAATAATCTGTGCCATTTTAGGGTTTGGATTTTTTATTCTTATTGGATATTGAAGTTTCTTTTCATAGACCCACATAATTTAGCTCCTTTCTTTTTCCCAGGTCCAGGGATTTTTTGACCACTGCCACGGAAGTTTACCGGGCGATGCTGTTGCAGTGATAGGTCCGTAGTTTTCCTCGTATTCTTTTCTTAACATTTTTGCTTCGTCAACTGCTTTGCGGTAAAGGCGAAGACCTTTTTCGCAGTAGGGGTGCGTGTTAAGATAAAGCTGCCATTCAAGAGCTGTAAAATCAGCCTCCTGAACTCTTTTGAGCATTTCACGTCTGGATGAATTTGTTACATTTTCCATTCTGAAGCCTCCCTTGTATGAAATTCGTTACCATATACTCCGAAAGGCTTATTGAGCCGTGGGAATATTGTTCCGCATTTTAATCCCTGCTCCATACTCATAGGAGTTTCAAAGCGCTGATAGGGAACGTAAGCATACGCAAGCGGCAGCGTATCAAGACAATCCTTGTTACTATTTGGATCATCGCAAGAGATAACTTGTATATCGAGTAAATCCTTCATAGATTACAATCCTTTCTTTTAGATTCAGGGGAAAAGTTCCCCCGTATTTATAATATGACGATTGGATAAAAGATGTGTACAAGGTATGATGTGCTAAAAAACAAGAAAAATTGATAAAATCTATTGTGATTTTTTCTGTTTTATGTTATAGTACATATAATGGTAAAATGGGAGGTATATGTTATGATTCAAAAGATAGGTGAGGGTGCATACCTTTCGGCAGATGGTAAGATCGTTTCCGTAAATGACGGAGCAAAGCTTTACACTGCGCCTGAGGATGCCAGAGAAAAAACAATGAGCTATAAAATAATGCGTGCTCACTGTTTGGATAAGAAGAGTAATGATAATAAGATGCGTATAAAGTTTGACGCACTTATTTCACATGATATAACATATGTGGGTATTATCCAGACCGCACGTGCAAGCGGACTTGGGGAGTTTCCCGTTCCGTATGCACTTACAAACTGTCACAACAGCCTTTGTGCAGTAGGCGGAACGATAAATGAGGATGACCACGTTTTCGGTCTTTCTGCGGCTAAGAAATACGGCGGTATATATGTGCCTGCAAATCAGGCAGTAATCCATCAGTACGCACGTGAGCAGATGGCAGGCTGCGGAAAAATGATACTTGGCTCTGACAGCCATACAAGATACGGTGCAATCGGTACAATGGGTGTTGGTGAAGGCGGTCCTGAGCTTGTAAAGCAGCTTCTTTCACAGACATATGATGTTGATGCACCGAAGGTTGTTCTTGTATACCTTGAAAATGCTCCCAAAAAAGGGATTGGACCGCAGGACGTTGCAATTGCACTTGTGGGTGAAACCTTTAAGGATGGCTATGTAAAGAACTGTATTTTGGAATTTGCAGGCCCCGGTGTGAAAAATTTGTCAATGGATTTCCGTATTGGAATTGACGTAATGACAACAGAGACCACGTGCCTTTCTTCAATTTGGTGTACAGATGAAAAGACAAAAGAGTATCTGAGAGTCCACGGCAGAGGGGAAGAATATAAGGAAATTACCCCTGATGATGGTGCATATTATGACAAGGTTGTAAAGATAGACCTTTCCAAGGTAGAGGCAATGATTGCAATGCCCTTCCATCCTTCAAATGCATATACCGTTCACGAACTTTGTGAAAATGCAGGAGATATATTCAGAGAAATTGAAATTAAGGCAAAAGAGCAGTTTGGTGACAAGGTTAATTTCTCTCTTACAGATAAGATAAAAGACGGAAAGATTATGATAGACCAGGGTGTTATTGCAGGCTGCAGCGGCGGTATGTTTGAAAGTATCTGCGAGGCAGCTGCAATCCTTGACGGAAAGAGCACAGGAAACGGTTACTTTAACCTTAGTGTTTATCCTTCAAGTGTGCCGATAAATCTTGCCCTTATAAATAACGGCGTTCAGGCAAAACTGCTTGAGGCGGGTGCGGTATTTAAGCCATGCTTCTGCGGACCGTGCTTTGGCGCAGGCGACGTTCCGTCCAACAGTGCGCTTTCTATCCGTCACACAACACGTAATTTCCCCAACAGAGAAGGCTCCAAGCCCTCTGACGGACAGATTAGCGGTGTTGCCCTTATGGATGCACGCAGTATTGCGGCAACGGCGGCAAACGGCGGTGTACTTACTGCGGCAACTGATGTTGAGTACGGCAGTGCTGATTTTAGCTATTCATTTGATAAAGGTGTATATGAAAAGCGTGTGTATAACGGCTTTGGAAAAGCGGACAGCAGTGAAGAATTAAGACTCGGCCCGAATATCAAGGACTGGCCGAAGATGTACCCGCTCGGTGAAAATGTTCTTTTAAAGCTTGCGGCAGTTATTCACGATGATGTTACAACAACGGACGAGCTTATTCCGTCGGGCGAAACCTCAAGCTACAGGTCTAACCCGATTAAGCTTTCTGAATTTGCACTTTCAAGACGTGTTCCCCAGTATGTAGAGCGCAGTAAAGCTGTGCGTGATATGGAGAATATGCGCAGAGAAGGAAATATTCCCAAGGAAATGATTGAAGCACTCAGAGATTTCGGCGGAGAGGAAACGGCACGTGTGACACAGCTTGGCTCCTGCGTATTTGCAAAGAAACCCGGTGACGGCTCCGCAAGAGAGCAGGCGGCAAGCTGCCAGAAGGTGCTTGGCGGTCTTGGTAACATCTGCTATGAATATGCAACAAAGCGTTATCGTTCGAACTGTATTAACTGGGGTATACTGCCCTTTACTATTGATAAGGATACAGAGTTTAACTACAGTGACGGTGACTATGTGTTTGTGCCTAATATCCGCACTATAATTGAAGAGGCGAAGGAAACTGCAGAGGGCTATGTTATAATGAAGGACGGAAAATATAATCCAATTAAGCTTAACATTGCAGGTCTTACTGCAGATGAACGGAGAATAATACTTGACGGATGTTTGATGAATTACTATGCCGAAAGGATGAAAGAAAATGACTAAAATACCAATGACGGGAATTATTGTAGAGATGGACGGCGACGAAATGACCCGTATCCTCTGGAAAATGATAAAGGAGGAACTTTTAGAGCCGTTTGTAGAGCTTAATACAGAATATTATGATTTAGGTCTTAAATACCGTGATGAAACAAATGACAAGGTTACATTTGATGCGGGTGAGGCTATTAAGAAACACCACGTAGGTGTAAAGTGTGCAACAATTACACCTAATGCACAGCGTGTTGAGGAATATAATCTTAAAGAAATGTGGAAAAGTCCTAACGGAACAATCCGTGCAATCCTTGACGGTACTGTATTTCGTGCGCCCGTTCTGGTATCAGGAATTAATCCTGCGGTAAAGAACTGGAAAAAGCCTATCACAATTGCAAGACACGCATATGGTGATGTTTACAAGGCGAGTGAAATCAGAACAGAGGAAAAGGGTAAGGCGGAGCTTGTTTTTACAAGTGAGAGTGGAGAAGTAACACGCAAGACAATCTATGATTTTGAGTGTGGCGGTGTACTTCAGGGACAGTATAATAAGGACAGCTCAATAATTTCCTTTGCACATTCGTGCTTTAAATATGCACTTGATACAAAGCAGGATTTGTGGTTTGCAACAAAGGACACTATTTCAAAGCAGTATGACCAGACATTCAAGCTCATTTTCCAGGACATTTACGAAAAGGAATATAAGGAAAAGTTTGAGGCTCTTGGAATTGAATATTTCTATACCCTTATCGACGATGCGGTTGCACGTGTTATAAGAAGTGAGGGCGGATATATCTGGGCTTGTAAAAACTATGACGGTGACGTTATGAGTGATATGGTTTCTACGGCGTTTGGCTCACTTGCAATGATGACAAGTGTGCTTGTAAGCCCTGACGGAAACTTTGAATATGAGGCGGCACACGGTACAGTTACACGTCATTATTACAGATACCTTAAGGGTGAAGAAACATCTACAAACCCGATTGCAACAATTTTTGCGTGGACAGGTGCAATAAGAAAGAGGGGAGAGCTTGATGGCTCTTCCGCACTTATGGAGTTTGCAGATAAGCTTGAAAAGGCTTGTATAGATACTATTGAGGGCGGTACTCTTACAAAGGACCTTGCAGGTCTTTGGGAAGGGGAAACACCTACGGTTGTTAACTCAAAAGATTTCATCCTTGCTATAAGAAAGACCTTTGAAAAATTGTCTTAACAAAGAAAAGCAGAAAATGAGTTTTATTAATGATGATTTTATGCTCAGAACGCAGACTGCAGGGTGTATGCTACAATAATGCCAAGCAGTATTTCGGTTTTTAAGTAGTTCAAAAGGAGATGTAAAAAATGGAATTTACAGTTTCGGAGCGTATGAAAAGCCTTAAAGGCTCTGCAATAAGGGAAATGTTTAAGGCAATGGCAGACCCGACAATGATTTCACTTGCAGGCGGAAACCCTGCGGCGGAGCTTTTCCCAAATGAAGAGCTTTCAAAAATTGCCGCAGATATTTTAAAAGAAAATCCCGTAGGTGCACTTCAGTATGGAATTTCTGAGGGCAATATTGCCTTGCGTGAAAAAATTTTAGAAATGATGAAAGAGCGTGAAAGAATTTGCGCATCGCTTGACGAAATCACAATTGTTTCAGGCGGACAGCAGGCAATTGAGATTGTTTCAAAAATTCTTCTTAACGAGGGTGACAGTGTTATAGTTGAGGCACCTTCGTTTGTGGGCGGTCTTAACGCATTTCGTTCATACGGCGCAAACCTTGTCGGTGTTGAAGTGGAAAGTGACGGTATAAATATAGAAAAGCTTAAAGAAACGATAAAAAACACCAAAAATGTCAAGATTATTTATACAATTCCTAACTTCCAGAATCCATCAGGCGTTACAATGAGCGAAGAAAAGAGAAAGGCACTTTATGAAATTGCACGTGACAACGGTGTTTTCATAATTGAGGATAACCCGTACGGGGAGCTTACCTTTGACGGTGTAAAACTGCCGACAATAAAATCAATGGATGAGGCGGGCGTTGTGCTTTACAGCGGCTCATTCTCAAAAATCCTTGCACCCGGATTAAGACTTGGTTACCTTATCGCACCGAAGAATTTCACAGAGAAGGTTGTTCTCGGTAAGCAGGTTTCAGATGTTCATACGGCGCTTTTGCCGCAAATGCTTGCACTTGAATTTATGAAGCGTTATGATATTGGAGAGCTTATTGAAAAAATGCGTACGCTTTATAAAAAGAAGTGTGACGTACTTATCGGTGCAATGAAAGAATATCTTCCTGAAAATATTACCTATACAGTACCGGGCGGCGGACTTTTCGTATGGTGTAATGCGCCTGGAATAGATACCTTAAAGCTTAGTAATGAATGTATTAAGGAAAAGGTACTTATAGTTCCGGGAAATAACTTTGCAACTGACCAGAGCCTGGTAAGTAACGGTTTCAGGCTCAATTTCTCAACAATGCCTGATGACAAATTGGTTGAGGGCGTTAAGAGACTTGGAAAGGTGCTTGAAAAATACTGCTAAGAGAGGAAAATGTAGTATGCAGGGTCGTTTTATAGTTTTTGAGGGGATTGACGGGGCAGGGAAAAGCACGCAGATTTCCCTGCTTAAGGAAAAGCTTGAAAAGGAAGGCAGAAAGGTATTTTTAACGGCGGAGCCGACAATGTCGGTTACGGGCGGAATACTGCGTGATGCATTAAGCGGAAATTATGAGCGCAGTGCATCTGAATTTGCCGCAATGTTTCTTGCTGACCGTATTTTCCATAATGTTAACCCTAAATGCGGAATTAATCAGGCACTTGAAAAGGGCTTTGATGTGATTTCGGACAGATATTACTACTCCTCTTTTGCATATCAGGGAATGGACAGTGATATAGAGTGGGTAATGAATATGAACCTTAACTGTCCTGATATTAGAAAGCCTGATTTATGCATATTCCTTGATTTGGATGCCCAAAGCTCAAAGTCAAGGATTGATAATAACAGAGCGACAGTGGAAATTTTTGAGCACACAGAGATTTTAAATAAAATACGAAGTA
Organism: Clostridia bacterium; assembly: GCA_045650105.1. Classification (GTDB taxonomy): domain Bacteria; phylum Bacillota; class Clostridia; order UMGS1883; family UMGS1883; genus UMGS1883. Next base: position 7,305 of record JAZRQT010000018.1, read on the forward strand.
AGTTTTTTGATGTGTTTGATAGATTAAAGGATGAAAATATAAAGATAATTGATGCCTCCCAAAGTGTGGAGGAGGTTAGTGCAAAAATTTTTGATGTTGTTGAGGGGCTAAATGACTAAGATAATTAAAATCAATCCTGCAAATATTGATATGGAATTACTTTCACAGGCTGCTGATGTTATAAAACACGGCGGCCTTGTGGCTTTTCCTACGGAGACGGTTTACGGACTTGGTGCCGATACCTTTAACCCAAAAGCGGTGGAAAACATTTTCAGGGCAAAAGGCAGACCTATGGATAACCCGCTTATATCACATATTGCAGATATAAGTGAGCTTGAACGCTTTGCACGAGAAATCCCTGAGAGTGCCTTAAAGCTTGCCAATGAGTTCTGGGGCGGTCCGCTAACCCTTATTTTAAAGAAAAAAGAGGGCATACCCGACTGCGTGACGGCAGGTCTTGACACAGTTGCAGTGCGTCTTCCAAGTCACAGTATCGCAAATGCGCTTATAAAGCTTTCAGGCACACCGATTGCGGCGCCGAGTGCGAATTTAAGCGGAAGTCCAAGCCCGACTACGGCAGAGCATTGTATAAAAGACCTTGACGGACGTGTGGATATGATTATTGATGGCGGAAGCTCAATGATAGGCATTGAGTCAACGGTAATTGATTTAAGCGGTGAGTTGCCCGTTGTACTGCGCCCAGGAATGATTTCGCCCGAGGATATGAGAAGTGTTATCGGTGAAGTTATATATGCAGGGGAGGTTACGGGTGCACCCAAGTGCCCCGGAATGAAGTATAAGCACTACAGCCCCGATGCAAAGGTTTATGTGCTTTCGAATATGGATGAATATGAAAGCCTTGCAGAAGAAAATCAAAAGGTATGTATAATAGCAAAAAACAGTGCAGAGGCATCATACAAGGCTGACCTGATTTATGATGCAGGAACTGATGACAAAGAATATGCCGCACGGCTTTTCTATCTTTTACGAAAAGCTGATGAAGATGGTGCAGACGTAATTTTTGCCGAGATGCCTGGTGAAGACGGAATTGGCATTGCACTAAGGAACAGACTGTTTAAGGCTGCAGGAGGCAGGGTGATAACAAATGAGTAAGGATATATTATTTGTTTGTACGGGAAACACCTGCAGAAGTCCTATGGCTATGGCGATATTCAATGCGCTTTCAAAAGAGGAAAAGGCATCGTCTGCAGGTATAAGTGTAGCGTATCCGTCTTCTGCGGCGGAAAATGCCAAAGAGGCAGTTAAAAAGTACGGTGCAAGCCTTGATGAGCATTTGTCAAAGCAGATTACAACTGATGATTTAAAGGAATATTCACTTATAATCACAATGACAAATAACCATAAGGAGTTTTTACGCTCGTACCTTGATGATGAGAAAATTATAACCCTTGCCGAATATGCAGGGGAAAAATGTGATATTTCCGACCCGTTTGGCGGAAATTTGACGCTTTATGAAGATACTGCGCAGAGGATTTATGAATATATAAAAAAAGGTCTTGAAAAGAAAAGCGATTGCACCCTCGCCAAAGGTGAGGACACAAAAAAGATAGCCGAAATGGAAAAAGAATATTTTTCCGATGCGTGGAGTGAAAAGATAGTAGCAGATGAAGTGGCAAAAGAAAAAGTTGTTGTAATTAAGGATAAAGAAAATATTGTCGGTTACTGCATATTTATGGTTGCCGCTGACGAAGGCGAAATTTTGCGCATTGCAGTAAATAATGCACAGAGAAAGAAAGGGTATGGAAAAAAACTCCTTTCATTTGCAATAGATGAAATGAAAAAGAAAGGTGTTATATCAGTGTTTTTGGAGGTGCGTGCCACAAATTCTGCGGCAAGGGCACTCTACCACTCGATAGGTTTTGAAGAAATCGGTCAAAGAAAGAATTATTATACTAACCCAAAAGAAGACGCTATTTTATACAAAATGGAAATAAAGGAACGGTAAATATGGCTTATATACTTGGAATTGAAACCTCATGCGATGAAACGGCGGCATCGGTGACAAAGAACGGGAGAGAGGTGCTTTCAAATGTTGTTTATTCACAGATACCTCTGCACGAAATATACGGCGGAGTTGTACCTGAAATAGCATCACGAAAGCATATTGATAAAATAATATATGTTATTGATGAGGCACTAAAGCAGGCTAATATTAAAAAGGAAGAGCTTCAGGCAGTTGCAGTTACCTACAACCCGGGTCTTGTAGGTGCTCTTTTAGTGGGCGTTTCCGTTGCAAAGGCATTTGCATACGCTATAAAAAAGCCGCTTGTCCCCGTTAATCATATTCAGGGGCATATTGCTGCAAATTATATTGCCTATCCAAATTTGGAGCCGCCTTTTGTAAGTCTTGTTGCAACGGGCGGACATAGCCATATTCTTCATATAAAGGATTACCGCAGTTTTGAGGTTTTGGGTGCAACCACCGACGATGCGGCGGGAGAGGCATTTGACAAAGCGGCAAGGGTGCTTGGTCTTGGCTATCCGGGTGGACCAAAGCTTAATAAGCTTGCGATGGAGGGAAAT
>JAZRQT010000019.1:0-2470 GCA_045650105.1 Clostridia bacterium
CGGAGTTTTTCCCGTAAGCTGTGATATCTCTCTATATATCATTGTGCGCTCCTTTAATATCCTAACTTATCACCGAGGCTGTCATCATCTTCTACCCAGTCACGCTGAACATCAATAATTTCATAGTCATTTTCACTGCGCCTTACAATAACATTTGTTATTCCTGCATTTATAATCTGCCTTTTACACATTGCACAGCTTGTCGCATCGTGCACTAATTCACCCGTTTCGCAATCCTTGCCGGCAAGATAAAGTGTTGCACCTATCATATCACGTCTTGATGCGCTTATAATAGCATTTGCCTCACTATGTACACTTCTGCAAAGCTCATACCTTTCACCTCTGGGAACATTAAGCATTTGTCTGCGGCAAACACCCAAATCCATACAGTTTTTACGTCCACGGGGCGCTCCTGTATATCCCGTTGAAATAATCTCATCATTTTTTACTATGATTGAGCCGTAATTTCTGCGAAGACACGTTCCCCGTTCCAAAACAACCTCTGCTATATCAAGATAGTAATTATGCTTATCTCTTCTTTGCATTATTATTCCCCCTTTACAACTATCGTATCATATAAACCTTTTAAATACAAGGTAATATTTTTTCTATTACATCTCCCACTGCCTGCGCCATAGATGCAAAGCCAAAATCATTGGGGTGGCATCCGTCTACAGTACCCTCGTTTTTGCAAAGGGTCATAAGGGTTTTTCCGTTTAACAGATACACATTTTTATCCCCTGAGGACACTGCATTGTCATATGTCCTTTCAATTATCTCATATCTCTCCTTTACCAACGGCGTAAAAAGATATGAAGGTCTTGACATAATAATTATAGGAATATCAGGGTGTGCGGCACGCACCGCTTTAAAAAGCTTTTCATGCGTTGCCCCAAGATGGTCTGCAGAAGGGGCATTATAGTCATAATCACAAATAAACACCGACATTTCAAGGGAAGAAAGATAATCAATCATTTCATCCTCGCCCTTGGCACTGCCCGAAAACCCTAAGTTTATGTAATCAAGATTAAATCTTCTTGAAATTATCGCCTGATAGGAATTTCCCGGTCTTGATGCACAACCGCCCTGTGTTATTGAAGAGCCGTAATATACAAGAGGCTTTTCATTTATATACGGTAACGGCTCCATCACTGTGGCATTTTCGTCAAGTCCTACATAAAGCTCACTCACCTCGCTATAAAGAGGGAAATTAATTGTGATTTCACGAAGCTTCTTTTCCCCTAAGTCTGCCATGCTTTCATAGCCTTGACGCATCTCTATTGGCGGCATAAAGGTTTTAATATAATTTTCGCCTTCTGCCGTTTTTTCGTACATATCAAACCCTGCAGAACCTGAAAATGCAAAATGCGGCATTATCCCGTCCGTATTCATTTTTGCAGAGATTGCTATATAGGGGCTGTCTGTTTTAAAACGGACACGTCCTCCTGCCGTATTTGCGTGGAGATATAAAACGCCACTGCTTACTTTTTCCGCAACCTCCTTTGGCAAACGGCAAAATTTTTCTCCGCTCGGGAAAACTCCGTAAATCTTGAAAGGAGATTTTTTTATATCATAAAATTTAATCCCCTCTTTTTCAAGCTTTGTTTCAATCTTAAAATTAGAATCTACATCAGCTAAACTTTTCATTAAAACCACCTCTGCACCTATTTTACCATAGATTAATCAGTATGTAAATAATCAACTTCATATTGCGAAGCAATATTTCACGCACGAAGTGCAGAACCATTGAGATATTTTATTTTTGATTATTCTTTGCTGTGTTTATTGATGAAATAAGCATTTTCTTAATTTCTTCTGCAAGCTTAATAGAAACATCATAGTCATATTCAAACAGTTTAGTATTTCTCAAAAGCGTAAGCCAATATATGCTTTCGCTTACTTCTTTCAAAGAAATATATAATTTAGCAATAAAATCAGGTTTGCTATTGCCGTAGATTGCTTCATTTATATTTGCACCAACACTTGTTGCACTTCGAAGAAGCTGTTTTGCAATAGTTGTATCCCTTTTAGATTTTGCATATTCTTCATAAAAAAGAACAACTTTTGTAGCAAATTCCAATGACTATTTAAAAGTGGGCTTTCCATTATTTTCACCTCAAATTGAGTATATCATAATTCTATGTAGAATTCAATGTTTTGCGGAACAAAACTACCTTTTCTCTTCTCTATTCTCTTTTATCTCTTATCTGGAAACGACAATTTTTTAGTGAAGAGTGAAGAGAGAAAAGTGAAAAGAGAAGAGTACAAAAAGAAACGACAACTTTCTGTCGAAAATTGTCGTTTCTTTTTGGTACGCCTGATGCGATTTGAACGCACGACCTTCAGAGTCGGAGTCTGACACTCTATCCAACTGAGCTACAGGCGCATATAACATACAATCGTTATTCTATCACATTACTCTTCCAATTTCAAGTAAAAAATATTATTAAATTGAAAAAAATACTTGATT
>JAZRQT010000020.1:0-1733 GCA_045650105.1 Clostridia bacterium
ATCAGCGAAGAAAAGCTTGATGTACTTGTAAATCAGCTTGTACGTCTTATACGTAACGGTGAAATTGCCCGTATGAGTAAGCGTACAGGAAAAATGATAACACTTGCAGATTTGATAGACGAAATCGGTGTTGATGCGGCAAGATTTTTCTTCAATATGCGTGCGGCAGGAAGTCATATGGACTTTGACCTTGATCTGGCAGTAAGCCAGACTAACGAAAACCCTGTATTTTATGTGCAGTATGCCCATGCAAGAATTTGTTCCATTATTCGTCTTCTTTCAGAAAGCGGTGTATCTGTACCAAAGTTTGATGAAACAGACTGCTCTCTTCTTAAAAAGGATGAGGAAATAGAGCTTTTGGAGGTTCTTGCAAAGCTTCCTGAAGAAATCAGGGCAAGTGCGCAGAGCTTTGACCCGAGCAACCTGACGCATTATCTCATTGATGTTGCATCACACTTCCATTCGTTCTATAATGCGTGCAGAGTGCGTGATGAGGAAGAAAATCTGATGCGTGCACGTCTTAAGCTTATAGACTCTGCAAGAATAGTTATTAAAAACGTACTTGACATACTGGGTGTAAGCGCTCCCGAAAAAATGTAATGGAATTGCTTCTCCCGGAGAAAGGATTTTACAATGAAAAGGAATAAAATAACAGCCGTTTTGATGGCAGGGGTAATGCTTTTTTCCACTGCAGCGTATGCGGCAGATGGTGTAAATACACAGGAGGAGCAGGCGATAGCGTATTCTGACAATATGCTAAAAAATATGGTCAGGGTATACGCGCACAATATTGCCGATAATTACTACTACGGAATAAATGACGAGGAGCTTCTTTTCTCCATTATATGTAAGACTATTGAGGAAGGAAAGTTTAATATAAACAGTGCAATCAAGGCAATGATAGATACCCTTGATGATGACTACGCTCAGTTTTACACTGCGCAGGAATATTTAGAGCTGACAACGGATATCGCAGGTGAATTTTCAGGAATAGGTGTTACAATAACACAGAATGAAAATGGAATTGTGGTGCTTTCTGTAATGGAAGGTTCACCTGCAATAAAGGCAGGCGTTATGAAGGGCGACTACATAATCGCCGTAAACGGACAGTCAGTTGAAGGTATGGAAATCGCAAGTGTAAAAACCCTTATTGTAGGTGAAAACGGAACAGAGGTTAATGTTACGGTAAGGCGTGGCGAGGAGGAAATAGTCCTTACCTGTGTGCGTGGTGCAGTAAAAATGACCTACACACAGACAAAAATGCTGACAGATGATATTGCTTATTTAAAGCTTATACAGTTTTCAAAAACTGCGGCAGAAGAGGTTAAAACCTATGTAAAGGATATTCAGGGCAAGGGCGTTAAAAAGCTTGTCTTTGATTTAAGGGATAACCCCGGCGGAGACCTTGACACAGCGCTTGAAATTGCAAATATTTTCATCAGTATGGGCAGAATAGGCGAACTCAGATATAAGGATTCGAGCAAAAATAAATACCTTTATTCTGAAAACCGCAATGCACCAAGACTTAAAATAGCGGTGCTTGTAAATGAAAACAGTGCTTCTGCAAGTGAGCTTTTGTCAATGGCATTCCAGGGTAGAGGTGCAGGAAAGCTTGTTGGCACAAAAACCTTTGGTAAGGGAAGTATGCAGCTTCTTTCAAGAGCGGCAACGGGCGTTGGAATGAAATATACTGTGGGTGAATTTTATACTGCAAAAGGGCAGAGAGTTCACAC
>JAZRQT010000021.1:0-5072 GCA_045650105.1 Clostridia bacterium
GCTAAGGGCGTAGGTCGGGAAACCGGCGCGAGGGTTCGAATCCCTCCTTCTCCGCCAGGAAAAAGCGATTATTCACTTTAGTGGATAGTCGCTTTTTTGTTGTGTAAATTAAGAAGGGATTCGAACCCTGAGAGGGCAATCGCCGTAAAAAACAATCCGGTGAATTGTTTTTTCGGCGATTGGTGCGCAGACGGGGACCGAAATGCGTAGCATTTGGGTCGGCAAGCAAGGGCGATACACATAGTAGCGCCATCCCTCCTTCTCCGCCACCAAAAAAGCCGTTCAAAGCATTTAAGCTTTGAACGGCTTTTATAATTCAGTTAAATCTCTTCAGGCTCCTCGCCCTCATCGTCTGTTTCCCCTTCTTCATACTCATCGTATTCATCATATTCTTCGTCATCGTATTCTTCGTCATACTCATCATCGTCTTCGTCCTCATCATCGCCCTTTTTAAGGAAGATTGAAAGAGCAAAGAGAATACAAACAATAATAATTACGATAAGGCAGCCTATGATAAGTTTTCTTAAAAATCCGCCGGAGGTCTTGGGGGTGTCTTCACTTTCGTCATCTGCTACTGCGGCGTTTTCACCCTCTGTATCCTTATCTAGCTGTGCATCATCCTCTGCGGGCACTACCTCCTGTGGAGCTTCCTGGACCTCTTTAAGGGTTTTCTTCGTCTGGGCAAGCTCTGCCTTCAAACGATTGATTTCGTCCTTATATGTACTGATTTCTGCAGCATAGCGGGAACTTTCCATCTCCATATCCTGCTGCATCAATTCAACCTGCTTCTGCGCCTCCTGCGCCTGCTTATTGGAAGAAACCGCCCTTCCGCACAAAACACCGATAAGAAGGCATAACAAGCATAACACAAGTGCCGCCGATGCAGTAATCTTCTTTCTCTTCTTTTTAAGCGGTGTAACGCTCCTGTAATTGTTCAGTTCCATATCTATCCCTCCAATAAGACTTTTCTTATTTTCAGTATAGCACAAAAAATTACATCTTACAAGAAAAAAAACAAAATTCTGTGTTTTTTCTTTCAATTCAATCAAAAAAGGCACCTATTACAAAGTTGTAATTTGTAATAGATGCCTTTTTCTTTTAATTGTTTATATTATGCTACTTTCTGTCCATTTTTTAATATTTCACGGGCAAATCCGCTATCATCATTTTTAATATCAAGGATAATCGGTTCAATAATAGTGCTCACTTCACAGGTAAGCTTATAAAGCTCTGCTGACAATTCTAAAAAATCCCCTGTAAATCCATCAAAGATAACCGCTATATCTATGTCGCTATTATCATCAGCCGTATCTGTTAAATACGAGCCATATATAACTATCGCCATTGGAGAACAATTTTCCATTACCTTATCTGCATATTTTTTTGCATATTCTAAAGCAGTGATTTTATCCATAACAACAACTCCTCGGTATTTTTGATAATTTCTTCGCACTTTTCCTTTGTAAGCTGCGAAAATAACGCTTCTTTATACGAAGGATAACGACTTTCAATATTAAGCGGATTTAAAACAAACAATGTCTGTTTCTGACCATCACTCATTTTATCAAACAACCCTGCAATCTCTGCCAATCGGATTAAATTGTGTATTTTGGGTGGAATATCTTCATTTTTGGCGCTCAATACTGCTTTTATACATTTTTCCACACTTTGATGGCACATAAAACCTACATATAAATACCTTTTTGTAATAAGCATTGCAGAGGCAGTTTCAATATCGTAATCAGATAACTCAAGCCAATACTTGATTTTATCATTCATTACAAACACCCCTTTCTTATTTATATTTTAGCAGATATACTTTTTACAGTCAACTAAAATTCGCAAAAAAGGCTTCTATGACAAAGCAGCGCTTTGTCATAGAAGCCTTTTTCAGTTTTAATTATTAGTCAACAAGCTTAATAATAGCCATAGGTGCATTGTCACCACGACGAACGCCTGTCTTAATAATCTGTGTATAGCCACCGTTACGCTCTGCATATTTGGGGGCGATTTCATCGAATACCTTCTTAACAACATCTTCCTTTGTGATGAAGCTAAGAGCCTGTCTTCTTGCATGAAGGTCATTTCTCTTACCGAGAGTAATCATATTCTCAGCAAGTGAACGAACCTCTTTTGCACGAGTAACAGTAGTTTCGATTTTGCCATTTTCCAAAAGAGCAGTTACCATACCGCGCAGCATAGCAATTCTCTGGTCAGTAGGACGACCGAGTTTTCTTGTTCCTGCCATTTTAGGTTTCCTCCTTCAAAACTTCTGATAAATCAAAGGTAATTAATCTTCGTCGGGTGCAAATGAGAGCTTAAGAGACTTAAGCTTACCCACAACCTCGTCAAGAGATTTACGTCCCAAATTTCTTACCTTCATCATTTCTTCTTCCCTGCGAAGCGTAAGGTCCTCAACAGTGTTGATACCTGCACGCTTGAGGCAGTTGTAGGAACGAACTGAAAGGTCAAGCTCCTCAATAGTCATATCAAGAATCTTTTCTTTCTTGGTTTCTTCCTTTTCAACCATTGTTTCAACATTCATAGCCTCATCAGTAAGCTGGATAAAGAGCATCATATGATCATTTATAATCTTTGCAGAAAGGCTGATAGCCTCATCAGCAGTCTTTGTGCCGTTTGTCCATACTTCCACAGTGAGCTTGTCGAAGTCAGTATTCTGTCCTACACGGGTGTTTTCCACGTAGTAGTTAACCTTTTCCACAGGTGTATAGATGGAATCCACAGGAATAAGTCCGATAAGGGGCTGAAGCATTGCCTTGTTCTTTTCAGCAGAAACATAGCCTCTGCCCTTATTGATTGTGATTTCCATATACAGCTTTGCATCCTCATTCAAGGTTGCTATATGAAGGTCACCGTTAATTATCTCAACATCACTGTCAGTTTTTATATCACGTGCGCAAAGCTCGCCTGCGCCCTCAGCTTCAACATAAACAGTCTTGGGACCGTCTGAATAAAGCTTTATGATAATCTGCTTCATATTGAGAACAATCTCGCTGACATCTTCCTTTACTCCGGGGATTGTGGAGAATTCATGCTGAACATTTTCAATCTTTATTGAAGATACTGCCGCACCTTCCAAAGAAGAAAGCATCATTCTGCGAAGTGAATTTCCAAGGGTTGTACCATATCCGCGCTGAAGCGGAGCTACAGTGTACTTACCGTAAGAACCGTCCTCGCTGAGCTCTACTCGCTCTACACGAGGCTTTTCAAATCTTAAATCAGTCATTATATAAACCCTCCCTCTTTTTTATAACATAGGAAATTACTCGCATTGTGAGTAATTTCGCTTGTTTCAAACAAGCGTACCTTCCTGCCCCCAAGATTGGGGGTTAGGGGGTTGATACATAAAAACGCTTGTTTATTTTTGATAAAATACCCGAGGGTACATCAGCTATTACTTCGAGTACAACTCAACGATAAGAGTTTCGTTGATCTCGTATTCGATGTCCTCACGCTGTGCAAGGCGTTCAACCTTTACACTGTGAGCATTTGCATCGAGAGAGAGCCAAGCAGGAATAGTCTTTCCTTCGTTTGACTCAAGAACAGCTTTTACTTTGGGAAGATCCTTACTCTTATCAGTAAGAGCGATAACATCGCCCTCCTTGATAATATATGAAGGAATGTTTACCTTTTTGCCGTTTACTGTGAAATGGCCATGTCTTACAAGCTGACGAGCCTCAGCACGGCTCATTGCAAAGCCTGCTCTGTAGCACACGTTGTCAAGACGGCTTTCGCAGATGATAAGAAGGTTTTCACCGACAATACCGCTCTTCTTGGAAGCAAGCTCAAAGTAATGAGCAAACTGGCTTTCAAGAACACCGTAGTATCTCTTAACTTTCTGCTTTTCACGAAGCTGAAGACCGTAATCGGAGATTTTCTTTCTGCCCTGACCATGCTGTCCGGGAGCGTACTCTCTTCTTGCGATCGCACACTTATCAGAATAACATCTGTCGCCCTTTAAAAAGAGCTTCTGTCCTTCACGGCGGCAAAGTCTGCACACCGCACCTGTATATCTTGCCATATTACTTCTGCACCTCCATCACACTCTTCTTCTTTTGGGCGGACGGCAGCCATTGTGAGGAATGGGAGTAACGTCCTTAATCATGCTTACTTCCAGACCTGCTGCCTGAAGGGCACGGATTGCAGCCTCACGGCCTGCACCCGGTCCTTTAACGAAAACTTCTACAGTTTTCAGACCATGCTCCATAGCTGCCTTTGCAGCAGTCTCTGCTGCCATCTGTGCAGCAAAGGGAGTGCTCTTCTTAGAACCACGGAAACCAAGTCCGCCGGCACTTGCCCAGGAAAGAGCATTTCCGTTTACATCGGTCATGGTAACAATTGTGTTGTTAAATGTGCTGCGGATATGCGCTGCACCGCGTTCGATATTCTTACGCTCTTTTCTCTTACGAGTTACTTTTTTAACTGTTTTAGCCATGCTCTCTCCTCCTTACTTCTTCTTATTAGCGATTGTACGCTTCGGACCCTTACGGGTTCTTGCATTTGTCTTTGTTCTCTGACCTCTTACAGGAAGACCTCTTCTGTGACGGATACCTCTGTAAGAACCAATTTCTGTAAGACGCTTAATGTTAAGCGCAACCTCACGGCGAAGGTCACCCTCTACCGTATAGTTATGATCTATTGCTTCTCTGATTTTTGCAATTTCATCCTCTGTAAGATCCTTAACTCTTGTATCAGGATTAATACCTGTTGCTTCAAGGATTTTCATTGCACTGTTTCTGCCAATACCGTAAACATATGTGAGACCAATCTCAACTCTCTTTTCACGGGGCAGGTCAACACCGGCTATTCTCGCCATCTGTTAATACACCTCCAAAAAATTAAATGAAACTGTCGTTTATTGGATTAGGGGTAATTGATTATGCGTTTTGGGCAATCATTCAAAATGATTTCAGCCGCGCCCTTAACGGACTAAAAAATCAGCCCTGCTTCTGCTTATGCTTGGGATTTTCGCAAATCACCATTATTTTGCCTTTTCTCTTTATGATTTTACATTTTTCGCATATAGGTTTTACTGAGGGTCTTACCTTCAT
>JAZRQT010000022.1:0-4609 GCA_045650105.1 Clostridia bacterium
GCATATTTGCAGACGGCGAATGGTGCGGAAAAACCTTTACAATGATTGACACAGGCGGTATTGAGCCATATTCTAAGGATATTATCTTAGAGCAGATGCGAATGCAGGCGGAGCTTGCAATCGATATGGCACATGTTATAATATTTATGACGGATATCCGTGACGGACTGACGGCTGCCGACCAGGAGGTTTGCACAATGCTCCAGAAGTCGGGCAAGCCTATCGTGCTTGTTGTAAACAAGGTCGACACCCCCGGTGAGCCTCCCCTTGATTTTTATGAGTTTTACAATCTGGGCTTAGGTGACCCCATAGCAATTTCTTCACTCCACAAAATGGGCGTTGGTGACGTCCTTGACGAATGTGTAAAGCACTTCCCCACCGCCATCGAGGAGGAAGAGGACGATACAATCAAGATTGCCATTGTGGGTAAACCCAACGCAGGTAAAAGCTCCCTTGTAAATAAGCTCCTTGGTGAAAACCGTGTTATTGTATCAAATATTGCGGGAACAACACGTGACAGTATTGATACACTTTACGAGCGTAACGGAGAAAAATACACCCTTATTGATACGGCAGGAATCCGCCGTAAGGCAAAGGTTACAGACAGTCTTGAACGCTACAGCGTTATCCGTTCCTACAGTGCGGTTGAGCGGTGTGACGTGTGCCTTATTATGATTGATGCAACGGAGGGTATCAGTGAGCAGGATGCCAAAATTGCAGGCTATGCCCATGATGAGGGAAAGGCATCAATAATCTGTGTAAATAAATGGGATTTAGTTGAAAAGGATAACAGCAGTGTAAATGAGTTTACAAAGGAAATACGTGATAAATTAAGCTTTATGACATATGCGCCCATCCTCTTCATCTCGGCACAGACGGGACAGAGGCTTAATAACATTTTTGAGATGGTGACATATGTCACAAATCAAAATTCAATGAGACTGCAGACAGGCGTTTTAAACGATTGCCTTGCAGAGGCTACAATGCGTGTTCAGCCTCCGAGCGACAAGGGCAAGAGATTAAAGCTTTATTATATGACACAGGTTTCTACAAAACCGCCTACGTTCGTTATCTTTGTTAACGACCACGAACTGGCACATTTCAGCTATATACGTTATATTGAAAACTGCATACGTGACAGCTTTAATTTAAAAGCAACACCGCTTAAATTTATTGTGCGGGAAAGAAGCAAGGAAAATTAAAAATTGAAAGTTGAAAGTTGAAAGTTGAAAGTTAATGAAGATTTTCGCTTTGGCGAAAATCCACCGAAATTTTCCATTTTCCATTATCCATTTTCAATTTTTTGAAAGGGGTTTGATTATCTTTGTCTAAAATTATACTATGCTTAATACTCGGTTACCTTTTAGGTTCTCTTAACTTTGCGATTATATATTCAAAGCTCCGAGGTGACGATATACGAAACCACGGCAGCGGTAACGCAGGTGCTACAAATGTACTGCGTACTTACGGAAAGCTTCCTGCGGCAATTGTGTTCCTTCTTGATATTTCAAAAGGGGTTATTGCCGTGCTTTTAGTACGGTGGGTATTTGGCACTTCCCTGCTTGAATGCAGCGCAGCACTTGGCGCGGTACTCGGTCACAATTTCCCCGTGTATTATAAATTTGCGGGGGGAAAGGGTGTTTCAACAAGCCTTGCAGTGCTCCTTACACTCCACTACCCCACGGCACTTGTTGCAGTGGCAACCTTTATAGTTGTTGTACTTATCACAAAATATGTTTCGCTTTCATCAATCCTTGCGGCAGTAGCGGCAATGGTTGCGGCATTTGTATTTTTCAAGGTTAACGAATTTTCTGTTTTCTGTCTTATCATTGGTATTCTTTGTATTATAAGACATCACGCAAATATAAAAAGGCTCATTAGCGGTACCGAGAATAAGCTCGGACAGAAAAGAAAGGACTAATTATATGAAAATTTCAGTTATCGGCAGCGGCGGCTGGGGAACGGCTATGACACTTCTTTTATGTTCAAACGGGCATGAGGTTTGTCTGTGGTCGTATAAAAAAGAAGAGAGTGAAAACCTCCGCCAAGACCGCGAAAATAAGGAATTTCTCCCGGGGATTGGTTTTGGGGATTACGACATCAAATTTACAAGTGATATAAAAGAGGCAGCAGACTTTGGCGAAATACTCGTATCTGCCGTGCCTTCAAAGGCAGTGCGCACAACGGCACGTGCACTTGGAAAAGTAGCTGACGGCAAAACTGTTGTAAATATTTCAAAGGGTATTGATGAAGAAAAGCTTTGCCGCCTCAGTGAGGTTTTTAAGGAGGAAATGCCCTCTTCCTGCATTGCCGTACTAAGCGGTCCGTCACACGCAGAGGAGGTTGCACGCTCTATCCCGACTACAAATGTGCTTGCGTGCGAGGATATGGCACTTGCCGCAAAGCTTCAGGATATATTTATGTCCCCTACCTTCCGTGTTTACACAAACCCCGATGTTGCAGGGGTTGAGTTTGGCGGCGCACTTAAAAACATTATTGCACTGTGCGCAGGAATAACGGACGGACTTGGCTACGGCGATAATACAAAGGCGGCTCTTATGACGCGTGGGCTTCACGAAATTATGCGCCTCGGTGTGAAAATGGGTGCAAAGCAGGAAACCTTCAGCGGACTTAGCGGTATAGGCGATTTAATCGTAACGTGTACCTCTATGCATTCAAGAAACCGCCGTGCAGGAATACTTATCGGTCAGGGAAAAAGCCTTGACGAAGCCCTTCGTGAAGTTCATATGACGGTTGAGGGCGTATGTGCAACAGAGGCGGCTTATCGCCTTTCTAAAAATGTCGGTGTTGAAATGCCCATTGTAAATGCCGCATACAGAGTTTTATTTGAGGGTAAGGATGCACGCAGTGAGGTTATTACCCTTATGACAAGAGATAAAAAAAGTGAGGCTGATATATATTGAAAATTGCGATAATCGGCGGCGGTGCGAGTGGTATCGCTGCGGCAATTTACGCAAAAAGGGAAAACAGCGCATCTGACATTCACGTTTTTGAGCGCAGTGACAGAATTTTAAAAAAGCTCCTTGCCACGGGAAACGGCAGATGCAATCTTTCAAATACCGATATGTCAGAAAGGCACTATTTTTCCCATTCGCCCGAATATATAACTAAAATACTTTCTGCCTTTTCTCCCGAAGAGGAAAGGCAGTTTTTTGAAAGCATAGGTATACTTTTCTGTGAGGAAAATGGCAGAATATACCCTTATTCAAGACGTGCAAACGCAGTAGCCGACGCCCTGAGGTTTGAGTGCGAGCATCTCGGTGTAAAAATACGCACGAACTCTTTTATTGAAAAACTCCAAAAAAGTAAAAGCGGATTTATTATAAACGGTGAATTTTTTGATAAAGTGATAATAAGTGCAGGTGGTTTTTCAGCCCCGTCATTTGGCACTGACGGAAATTCGTTCAGACTTTTAAAATCACTTGGTCATACAATTACACGTTATTCATACGCACTTGCCCCCGTTAAGGTAAAGGAAAATGTAAAGCAGCTAAAGGGTATCCGTGCGCATGGGGATGTTTCTCTTTTAAAAATGGGTGAAATTATTCGCACTGAAAAAGGTGAGGTGCAGTTTACCGATTACGGTCTTTCGGGCATTGCCGTTATGCAGCTTTCACGCCTTTTAGGCGAAAACGATAAGTTGTCGGTTGATTTAATGCCAGATTTTTCTACAGATGCACTTAAAGAGCTTTTTATAAAAAGAAAAGCCGCTCTCTCCCACCTTAAAGCGGAGGATTTTCTGTCAGGAATTTTGCATAAGACGTTAGGGGTATTTATTCTAAACCGTATCGGTATTTCCCCTGCAAAAAAGGCAGAATTACTTACAGAGGATGAAATCGGGCGTATTGCGGAAAATATAAAAGTACTCCCCTTTACTGTTTTATCTGTATTGGGAAAAGAACATTCGCAGGTGACAAGCGGCGGTGCACGCCTCCCCGATTTTAATTCAGAAACATTAGAGTCAAATATAACGCCCAATCTCTACTGCATTGGTGAGGCACTCGATTGCGTAGGCGATTGCGGCGGATATAACCTTCACTGGGCATGGACAACGGCAAAAATTGCAGGAAAGGCAGTTTCAAAATGCTGAAAATAACAAATCTGCTCCTCCCCATCAAATATACCGATGAGGACATTAAAAATGAAATAAAGAGAAAGCTTCATATCGGCGATTATGACATATTATCCTTTGAGATTTTAAAGGCGTCAATAGATGCGCATAAGCGTGGCGAGGTACACACCTCTATAAATGTTGCGGCAGTGCTTCGTGGTGAAAAGCGTTTTTATAATATAAAGAACGTGGAAAAATATGAAAAATACGTTTATGAGTATCCACCCGTATCACGCCTTACAAAGCGCCCCGTTGTTGTGGGTTGTGGCCCTGCAGGACTTTTTGCGGCACATATTCTTGCCGTATGCGGAGCAATGCCTATAGTCATTGAAAGGGGACTTGACGTAGATAACAGAAAAAAAGCGGTAGAACGTTTTTTTAGTGGTGGAAAGCTTGATACCGAATGTAATATTCAGTTTGGTGAAGGCGGCGCAGGAACTTTTTCCGACGGAAAGCTTAACACGGGAACAAAGGATG
>JAZRQT010000023.1:0-2063 GCA_045650105.1 Clostridia bacterium
TGCAAAAGCTTCAAAACACCTGAAAGAACGTAGCAAAGTGTACGCTGTGCATCAAGCTTGCTTTCGCTGTTTTCACCGTAAAGACGGGGCTTTACAAGCTCAATATACCAATCGCAGAATTCATCCCAGATGAAGTCATAAAGGTTGCCAAGCGCAACGCCAAGCTCAAACTTGTCAAGGTTTTCTGTAACTGATTTAACAACTGTATTGTATCTTGAGATAATCCACTTATCCTCAAGCTGAGGCGCAGCAGGAAGTGTACATTCCTCAACCTCAAGGTTCATAAGCACAAAGCGTGCCGCATTCCAGATTTTATTTGCGAAGTTACGGCTTGACTCAACTCTTTCCCAATAGAAACGCATATCGTTTCCGGGGGCATTACCTGTTGCAAGTGTGAAACGCAGTGCATCTGCGCCGTATTTATCAATTACCTCGAGCGGGTCGATACCGTTACCGAGTGACTTACTCATCTTTCTTCCCTGACTGTCACGTACAATACCGTGAATAAACACGTGCTTGAACGGAGGCTTTTTCATATGCTCACATCCGCTGAAAATCATACGTGCAACCCAGAAGAATATGATATCGTAGCCTGTAACAAGCGTGCTTGTCGGGTAGTAGTAGTTAAGCTCATCAGTATTATCGGGCCATCCAAGTGTGGAGAAAGGCCACAGCGCAGACGAGAACCACGTATCAAGAACGTCGTCCTCCTGACGCATCGGCTGACCGCATTTTGGACAAACGGTAACGTCTTCCTTGCTTACAACCATTTCGCCGCAGGCATCGCAGTAGAATGCAGGAATTCTGTGTCCCCACCAAAGCTGACGTGAAATACACCAGTCGTGTACATTTTCCATCCAGTTTGTGTAGGTCTTTGTGAAGCGCTCGGGAATAAACTGTACCTCACCCTCACGAACAACACGGAGTGCTTCCTCTGCAAGAGGCTTCATCTTTACAAACCACTGGTCACTTGTAAGCGGCTCTACAGTAGTCTTACAACGGTAGCACGTTCCTACATTGTGAGAATGGTCCTCAATCTTGATAAGTGCACCGCACTCTTCAAGGTCTTTTACAATCTGCGCTCTCGCCTCATAACGGTCAAGACCTTCGTACTTTCCGCCCCTTGCGTTGATGGTAGCGTCATCATTCATAACATTGATGATTTCAAGGTTATGGCGAAGACCAACCTCAAAGTCGTTGGGGTCATGCGCAGGTGTAATCTTAACGGCACCTGTTCCGAAATCCTTTTCAACATATTCGTCTGCAACGATGGGGATTTCCCTTCCTACAAGGGGAAGGATACAGGTCTTGCCAATTAAATCCGTATAACGCTCATCCTCGGGATGTACTGCAATTGCAGTATCGCCAAGAAGTGTTTCGGGACGTGTTGTAGCAATGTTAATGTAGCGGTCGCTGTCCTTCATCTTATAACGGATGTGCCAGAAATGTCCGGGCTGCTCTGAATACTCAACCTCGGCATCTGAAAGAGCCGTGGTACAGCTTGGACACCAGTTGATGATTTTATTGCCCTTATAAATAAGTCCCTTGTTATAAAGGTTTACAAAAACCTCACGAACGGCTTTGGAGCATCCTTCGTCCATTGTGAAACGCTCCCTCTCCCAGTCGCAGGAGCAGCCGAGCTTTTTAAGCTGATTTATAATGCGGTCACCAAATTTGTTTTTCCAGTCCCACACTCTTTCAAGGAACTTTTCTCTTCCCAAATCGTAGCGTGTAAGCCCTTCATTAACACGCAGATTTTCCTCAACCTTTATCTGTGTTGCGATACCTGCGTGGTCTGTACCGGGAAGCCACAGTGCAGAATATCCCTGCATTCTCTTATAACGGATAAGAACGTCCTGCAAGGTTTCGTCAAGGGCATGACCCATATGAAGCTGTCCCGTAACATTGGGAGGAGGAATTACAATTGTATAAGGCTCCTTCTTACTGTCAGGCTCAGCATGGAAATAACCGCCGTCAATCCATTTTTTATAAAGCTTGTCTTCAATTTCCGAAGGATTGTAGGTTTTTTCAAGATTTTTCAATATATTTCATCCTTTCGATAA
>JAZRQT010000024.1:0-2249 GCA_045650105.1 Clostridia bacterium
TGCGTTAAATCTTACCCCATCGGCGGCGCTTGCATATATGATGTTTAACCTTTTTACGCCTCCGTGCTTTGCGGCGATAGGTGCAATGAATGCTGAATTAAAGAGCAAGAAATGGCTTTTTGGCGGTATTGCACTCCAGATAGGCGTTGGCTTTACAGTGGGATTTCTTGTTTATCAGATTGGCACACTTATAACCAAGGGTACGCTTGCCCCCGGATTTTTCGGCGGACTTGCGGCAATACTCATTGAGGCGGTAATTATAACGTATCTGTGTGTTAATAAAAAAAGGGGCTGATATTATGACCGATATTATTATTGCACTTGCAGTCTTAATTATAGTAGGACTTGCCGTGCGGTATATCTATAAAGCGAAAAAAAGCGGTGTCAGATGCATCGGTTGTCCGCACAGTAAGGATTGCGGTGCAAAAGGCTGTAATTGCAACAAATGATTAGAAGGTGATGGCGTGTGCCATCACCTTTTTGATTAAAAAAAGAAATATTTGTAAAAAATATATTAAGCTAAAAGCGTTTTGTTGACAATGAAAGGGATTTTGTGGTATTATATAGAAGAGATATTATATAGTTTGGTGGTGTAGAATTGGGTTATCTGGCTAATTCACTTTCAGAGCTTCTGGCACGCTTTATCGTGCTTTTTACAGCTATAACGGTGCACGAATATGCACACGGACTTATAGCATATAAACTGGGCGACCCTACGGCAAAATATGCAGGCAGACTTTCTCTTAACCCGCTGTCGCATCTTGACCCGATAGGTGCTCTTTGCATGGTGTTTTTCAGGTTTGGATGGGCAAAGCCCGTGCCGATAAATCCGTTGTATTTTAAGGACCGTAAGCGTGACAGTGCGATTGTTGCATTGGCGGGTCCGCTTTCAAACATAATACTGACATTTTTGTCAACGCTTGTTTTTGCGGTTTATTACGTATATGTTTATCTTAATTTCCCAAATTTTGTGACACAGTTTATTTATACGGTGTTTATGCAGCTTGCAGTAGTTAATATAAGCTTTGCGGTATTTAACCTGATACCGTTTCCTCCGCTTGACGGAAGTAAGATTTTAGGGGCGTTTCTTTCCTACGAAAATTATGGCAGACTTTTGCAGTATGAGAGGTTTGGTTTCCCCGTACTTATACTTCTTTCTCTGACAGGATTTTTGGGAAGCTTTCTTTCCCTTTTTATAAATCCTCTTTTCAGCCTTTGGCTGAAAATGCTTAACGGACTTATTTCAATTTTGTTGTAAGGCGGAAAGACTATGAGTGAGCTTTCTTTTAAAACAGAGGTGTTTGAAGGTCCTTTGGATTTGCTTTTACACCTTATAAGTAAAAACAAGGTCAGTATATGTGACATTCCAATCTCAATGATTACGGACCAGTATTTTGCGTATATTGAGCTTATGCAGCAGCTTGATATGGAAGTGGGCGGAGAATTTTTGGTAATGGCATCTCAGCTTTTGTATATTAAGTCAAAGATGCTCCTTCCAGTGCCCGAGGAAGAGGAAGAGGATCCACGTGCGGAACTTGCAGACCGTCTTGAAGAGTACAAGAGGTATAAGGAAGCCGCTTTGGAGATGGACAAGCTTAGTCACAGCATGGAGAACGTGGTTTTTAAGGGACCGGAGGCGCTTGACCTGCCAAAGGTAAAGACGGAAAACCGTGAAATTCCTATAGAAAAGCTTTTTGATGCATTTTTTGCAGTGATTGACAGAAGCGCAGGAAGAAAACCCATTGACCCGAAAACCTTTAAGCGGGTTATCGGCAGAACGAACTATTCTGTAAGGGCGGCATCAACAAATGTTATGCGCAGACTAAAAAAAGGGGAGCGTGCTTCGTTTGCATCGCTTTTTGAAGGGCTCAGAGTGCGTGGAGAATATGTGGCAACGTTTTTGGCACTGCTCGAGCTTATAAAAGAAAATGTTGTAGTTGTAATGCAGGAAGGGGATACCCTTTACTGCGAAAAGGGTGAAAAAGATGTGGAACTTGACAATTGGGAAGAATATTGAGTGTGCGCTTGAGGCGGTGTTGTTTTCCCTCGGGGAGGCGGTTGAGATTGAGAAACTTGCCGAGGCTCTCGAAGTTAGAGAGGACGAGGTAAAAAACGCTTTCCAAAGCCTTAAAAAAAGGTATGAGGAGGAAGGCAGGGGCATCCGTCTTATTGAAATAGAAAACAGCATACAGATGTGTTCCAATCCCGATTACTATGAATGTATACAGCGTGTTACGCAGATAAAGAGG
>JAZRQT010000025.1:0-14669 GCA_045650105.1 Clostridia bacterium
GGAGTAGTCAGTGCTCATACGCTTTATGCTTCGAAAGCGTATGGTAAAGAAATATCTGCACCGATTTCTATGCTGCTCTTTGCGCAGTCGGGTGTTTTAGGGGCAGTGTGCTCTGTAGCTATATATCTGCGCACGTTAATTCACTTTTTAAAGCTTAGAAATGAGAGTAGTCTGATATCACTTCTGGTACTGACTTTAATGATGATTTTACCGTTTGGAAACAGCTACGCAGTGCTCTTTTTATGGCTTGGTCTTTTTGCATATAATGAACAGTCACTCTCAATGTGTCTGGTAAGAAGTATTAAAAGCAGTTCTCTTGAAAAAACAGTGTACACATTGGCGGTAATTACAACTGTTTGTGCTCTGCTTTTTATGCAATGCTTTATGCGTGTGTACGCCGATAAAAAGTATGAAAATAAAGATTATATGTCAGCATACAGCATTTACAGAGCGGCTGCTGCGATAAATATTTCCGACAGTGAAAGCTGCCGTATGGCGGCAAAAAGCCTTCGTAAGGGAACGGATATAAAAAATGAGCGTGATGTAGCGATTGCACTTATTGATAAGGCTATAAAAAGAGATGAAAGCAATCTTGAAAACATAGTCGAAAAAGCACAGATATACAATGCGTGTGGGGAATATGATTTGAGTGCACAACAGTACAGAATTGCTTCGCACAGTGCAAAGGTAAATGAAAAATACAATCTTTCGCTCGCAAAAACGCTTTATAAAATAGTGCAGAAAAATCCAAAAGGGAGCAGTGAAACAAAGCGTGCATATGAGGAAATTCTCACCATTGCACAGGAAACGCAAAATCTTGATTACAGAAAAGAAATAAATGATATTGCCGATAAGGCACTTGTGTTTACAAAAGGGGAGCTGAGTAGTGAAGAAAATAATTAAAGACGCCCTGTTCTGGATGATACTCATTGTGATTGTAGGCGGTGCAGTATTTATAAATAAATATGAAAATACCAAAGAGGAAGAGAAAATAGTGGGGGTACACGTAAAAGGTGAAGTGAGTGCACCCGGTTATTACGAGCTTCCTTACGGCAGCAGGGTAAAGGATGCCGTAAGATTCGCCGGCGGAGAAACTAAGGAAGCAGACCTTGCGGCACTTAACCTTGCAATGAAACTGCGTGACGGAGAAGAGCTGATAATCGCTAAAAAAGGAGAAGCGGTGGAGAGTGAGCAGGGAGGAAAAATTAATATTAATACCGCTGATGTATATAATTTGTGTAAGCTTGAGGGCATAGGTGAAAAGCTTGCAGGAAGAATTATTGCCTACAGAGCGGCGAAAGGAAATTTTAAAACAATAAATGCCCTTAAAAAGGTTTCGGGAATAGGCGAAGAAAACTTTAATAAAATAAAGGACAAAATAACTGTATAATGAAATAATCACCTCACAGACTGAATATACTCAATCTGTGAGGTGAATTTTTTTGGAAAGTCCTTATCTACTCAAACTGTCAGAAGGAAGGGAGCTTTTTTCGCCTCCTTTTGAATTGCAGGAGAATGGAGAAATACCCATTGCCTGCATTAAAAACAGACGCAGTGCACTCCGAAAGCTTATCAAAAAGTCAAATACTGCAGAGTTTTTGATTGAATGTAAAAAAGAAAACGAAAAGCTTTTTCAAAACAAAGTTAAAGAGTACACTGATTTTTCACCGGGGATTTTTTTCCCGGTACTTGAAAAGATATTTCGTGAGTATATAAAAAAATATGGGGCAGAGCTTCCGCTTGGTGAAATATATGTGATTGCACCGCCTGCCTTTGCGTGCAAAATAATTTCTTTGTTATATCCGTATGCAAGGCTTTTTACAGTGATTTCACACGAAGAATATCAGGGGAAGATGTATGATGAAATTTATTTTAAGCACGGCACCCTGATACGTCAGATGGAAGTATTTAATAACGATGTAAGAGAGGATTGCGCCGCTGTTCGAATGTCTGGGGAGCGTGTGCCTCTATGGCTTAAATGTCCCGTTCTTGATATGGGGTGCGATGCTATGGACGGAGCACGAAGTTTGATAATGAAGGATGTTTGTATAACGGATGATTTTTTATTTGAGGCAGAAAAAGAGTGGGGCGGCAAAGCAGGCGCAACATTTTTTACACTGCTTGGGAAAAAACCTTCAGAAAATGCAAAGGTAAATATTGATAAAAAAGCAGACAAAATTTTTTTACTTGACACAAATGCATTTTAATACTATAATAAAAGGAGTGTGTGGAGACAGTGAGTCTTTATACAAGGAAAATGAAAAGAGGTTGTATGGAAATGGCAAAAAAGGTGTTGCTCACGGCTGAGGGCTTAAAGAAGCTTCAGGATGAGCTTGATAATCTTAAAAATGTCAGAAGGAAGGAAAATACTGCTGCGCTTAAGGTTGCCAAATCTTTTGGCGATTTGTCTGAGAACAGCGAGTATGACGAAGCAAAGAATGAGCAGGCAGAGATAGAGGCAAGAATTGCTGAGATAGAGAATATGCTCAAGAATGCTGAAATAATTGATGAGGATGATATTGCAACAGACGTTGTTTCCGTTGGCGCAAAGATAAGTGTCAAGGATCTTGATGACGGTGAAGTGGCAGAGTATCTTATCGTAGGTTCAACAGAGGCTGACCCGATGAAGGGGAAAATTTCTGACGAGTCGCCTTTGGGAACTGCCCTTTTAGGACATAAGGAAGGCGAGAAGGTCGTTGTTGAGGCTCCTATGGGCAAAATGGAATATGAAATTGTAAAAATTTCAAAGTAATTGTCGAAAGCTGCAGTTAGCCTGCAGCTTTCTCTTTTGAAAAAAGAAAAGTCTGTAAACAATTTGTAAAATTGCCCTGCAAGGTGTTGAAATAAAAATTTTAAGAAGTATAATAACTATGTTAAGTGGTTTTTAGAAAGGTTGTTATAAATGTTAAAAAGACTGGCAAAATGCATACGAGAATATAAAAAAACGTCGCTTCTTGCGCCGCTTACAGTAGTGCTGGAGGTAATAATGGAGATAATAATTCCGCTTCTTATGGCAAATATGATAGATTTCGGCATAGATGCGGGAAACCTGGGCTACATAGTAAAAATGGGAATACTTCTTTTATTGTGCGCATTGAGTGGAATGGTGTTCGGTGCACTTGCCGGACGATATGCGGCAGTTGCCTCCTGTGGATTTGCAAAAAATCTGCGTAAGGATATGTTCTCTAATGTGCAGAAATTTTCGTTTGCAAATATAGATAAATTTTCAACCGCAAGCATTGTTACACGTCTTACCACGGACGTTACCAATGTGCAGAATTCGTACCAGATGATTGTACGTACTGCAATCCGCAGCCCGTTTATGCTGGTTTTTTCGTTTGCGGCAGCGTGCAGAATAAGTGTTAAGCTTTCTACGATTTTTCTTGCGGCAATTCCATTTCTTGCGGTGGGACTATATTTTGTTGCGAGCAATGCACACCCTATGTTTGTGCGCGTGTTTAAGACGTATGACACTCTTAACAATGTCGTTCAGGAGAATCTTCGTGGAATAAGAGTTGTAAAATCCTTTGTCCGTGAAGAAGATGAAAAAACTAAATTCAAATCTATCTCAAAAAAAATATATGACGATTTTTCCGGCGCAGAAAAAATCCTCGCCTTCAATATGCCGCTGATGCAGACAAGTATGTATGCGTGTATGCTGTTTGTGTCGTGGTTTGGAGCCAGAGCAATTATTGCAAGCGGAAATAATCCTGCTTTGGGACTTTCAACGGGTGAACTGATGAGCCTTATAGCGTATGCTTCGCAGATATTGATGAGCCTTATGGGGCTTTCAATGGTGTTTGTTACAATCACTATTTCCAAAGCAAGTGCCGAAAGAATATGTGAACTGCTTGAAGAAAAAAGCAGTCTTACAAATTCTGATGCTCCCAGGATGTATGTAAAGGACGGCAGCATTGAATTTAGAAATGTTACCTTTAAATATAACGAAGAAGCGTCTAACCCCTGCCTTAACAATGTGTCACTGCGTATTGAATCTGGAGAAACGATTGGTATAATCGGTGCGACCGGCTCTTCAAAGACAACGCTTGTACAGCTTGTTCCAAGACTTTATGATGTAACAAAGGGCAGCGTGCTTGTAGGCGGCACGGATGTAAAGGATATAGATCTTGAAACACTTCGCAGCAGCGTGGCGATGGTGTTGCAGAAAAATGTTCTCTTCTCGGGAACAATACGGGAAAATCTTTTGTGGGGCAACGAAAATGCAACGCAGGAGGAAATACAGTGGGCGTGCAGGCAGGCGTGTGCCGATGAATTTATTGAAGCATTCCCCGAAAAGTACGATACATATATAGAACAGGGTGGTACCAACGTGTCAGGCGGACAGCGCCAGAGATTGTGTATTGCACGTGCACTGCTCAAAAATCCGAAAATACTTATTCTTGACGATTCAACCAGTGCGGTAGACACAAAAACAGATGCATTTATCAGAAATGCAATGAAAAACAACATTCCCGATACTACGAAAATTATTATTGCACAGCGAATTTCTTCGGTGCAGGATGCCGATAAGATTATCGTAATGGAAAATGGTGAGGTTATAGCGTTTGGTTCTCATACGCAGCTTTTGGAAAACTGCGATATTTACCGTGAGATATATACATCGCAAAGTAAAGGCACGGTAGCTGAGTGAAAAGAATTTTCGGAAAGGAATGAAACGAATGAACAGACGACCCCCGATGCCTCCGCCTATGAGTGGAGGAAAAATGAAGGTTGACTTTAAAACGGTCAAAAGACTGCTTTCATATATGAAAGAATATAAGCTGAAGTTTGTTTTTGTGCTTATATGTATAGTGCTCAGCGCAGGAACAAATGTCGCATCGTCGCTTTTTCTGTCTGTGCTTATAGACTCCTATATTACTCCGCTCCTGATTGAAGCAATCCCTGATTTTGCAGGCCTTTTCAGAGCAATTGTGCTGATGGGCGGAATATATGTGATTGGTGTTCTTGCAACGCTTTTTTACAACAGAACAATGTGTATAATAACGCAGGGCGTTCTTAAAGATATCAGGGATGAAATGTTTTCGCATATGCAGAGCCTGGAGATAAAGTATTTTGACACTCATTCACACGGCGATATAATGAGCCATTACACAAATGATGCAGACACTCTTCGTCAGATGCTTTCAATGAGTGTTCCGCAGGCGTTTTCATCAATTATTACAATTATAAGCGTTTTTTGCGCTATGCTTACACTCAGTGTGTGGATGACACTTTTTGCGGTAGTATTTTTATGGCTTATATTAAAGCTTGTCAAGGTTGTGGCAGGCGGCAGTGGAAAATATTTCAGAAAACAGCAGCAGTCTCTTGCTGATGTTAACGGATATATTGAGGAAATGGTTCACGGACAGAAGGTGGTTAAGGTTTTCTGCCGTGAAGAAAAAGTACAGGAGAACTTTGACAAAAAGAATGAAGAACTGTTTAAAAACGCAACTGCCGCACACAGCTATGCAAACATACTTATGCCCGTGATGAATAATCTCGGATATGTGCTTTATGTATCGGTTGCGATAGTGGGCGGTATACTTGCGCTTATGCATGTGCCAAATGTGTCGTTAAAGGGTATAAACGTATTGACACTTGGTATGATTGCATCATTTCTTCAGCTGTCACGTAATTTCCTTATGCCGGTATCGCATATTTCTCAGCAGCTCAATGCGATTATATCTGCATTGGCAGGTGCAGAGAGAATTTTCAGACTGCTCGACGAAAAGCCCGAGTATGATGAAGGATATGTTACTCTTGTAAACGCAAAGTATGATAAAAACGGTAATCTTACAGAAACGGACAGGCGTACAGGTATATGGGCATGGAAGCATCCTCATAAGGACGGCACCCTGACCTATACACAGGTCAAGGGTGATATAGTGCTTGAAGAAGTTACCTTCGGCTACGAGGAAAATCAGACAGTACTGCACGATGTTTCAATCTATGCGCATCCGGGGCAGAAGGTTGCCTTCGTAGGTGCGACAGGAGCGGGAAAAACGACGATTACAAACCTTATCAACAGGTTTTACGATATAGCGGACGGAAAAATCCGATACGACGGAATTAATATTAATAAAATACGAAAAAGTGATTTGCGCAGGAGTCTGGGCATAGTATTACAGGAGGTAAATCTCTTTACGGGAACAGTTATGGAGAACCTTCGCTATTCAAATCCGAACGCAACGGATGAGGAATGTATTGCGGCGGCAAAGCGTGCGAACGCTCACAGCTTTATACAAATGCTTCCGCAAAGGTATGACACGGTGATTTCCGGCGGCGGCAGCAATCTTTCGCAGGGGCAGCGCCAGCTTCTCTCTATCGCGCGTGCTGCAGTGGCGGATCCCCCTGTTATGATTCTTGACGAGGCGACATCCTCAATTGATACACGTACAGAGGAAATCGTTCAAAAGGGTATGGATCAGCTTATGTGTGGCAGAACGGTATTTGTAATTGCTCACAGACTTTCTACAATAAAGAACTCAGATGTTATTATGGTTTTAGACCACGGTCGTATCATTGAAAGAGGAAACCATAAAGAACTTATTGAAAAAGGTGGCACATATGCAAAGCTATACACAGGGGCATTTGAATTATCATAAAGGAAGGAACAAATATATGAGAAAGAGAGTTTTATCAGTATTAATCAGTGCAATGCTCGTATTTGCTGTTTCTCCGGGTGCTTTTGCGCAGGAGGGAAGTGAGCAGACTGCAACATATACATTAAGCCTCGAGGATGCTATAAGAATGGCAACAGAGGACAGCCCTCAATTTATAAGTGCAGATGTAAAAATCGAGGATGCAAAAAGACAGCTTAAAGAGGCGCAGAAGGATAAGCGAAACTTCAAAGGTGTAATCAGGCTCCCTGCAGGGCTTGCAAATGTTGCACTTAAAAAGGGCTATTATGTGGCACAGGCAGAAATCAGCGTTAAAAGTGCCGAAATGGAAAAAGTGCAGGCGCAAAGCAATGCCTCCTATGATGTAACGCAAAAATATTACGGCGTAAAGCTTTCGGAGGCACTTTTTGAAAGCGCACAAAGCGCATATCAGCTTGCTCTTGATAATAAGAATACTATGGACACCCAGCTTTCACTCGGACTTGTGTCAGAGCTTGATGTAAAGAATGCCGAGTATTCAATGGATCAGGCAAAGGCGGCGCGCGATTCATACGAAAGAAGCCTTGAAATAGCAAGGAAAAGTCTTTTGATTGCGCTGCAGATTGATAATGAAAATGCGCAGCTTAATTTAACAGACACCATTGATTATGAGGAATTCAACACAAATCTTTCAGAGGATATTGCACGTGCTATGAATGAGAGGTACGATATTTATTCACTGAAAGCGGCATATGAGCAGGCGGTAAGCTACCGCGCCGTTACAGAGGTGCTGGGACTATCCTCGTCAGAGTATTCGGCAGCTAACAATAACGTTATACAGATGGAGTATAACTATACAAACACGAAAAAGCTTATAGCGCTTTCAATCAACTCAAGCTATAATGCAATTCTTAATGCGCAGGATTCATTAAAGCTTGCTGAACAGAGCGTAAGTATCAAAGAGCAGGAATATAATGTTTCCAAAATACAGTATTCATTGGGAATGATAACAAATACCCAGCTTACGGCGGCAATGAACAGTGTAACAAATGCACGTATTGAGCTTGAAAATGCAAAGCTTACATATAAGCTTGCTGTAAAGAAATACGGATATGAAATAGCGATAGGACTTTAAGAGCTAAGGAGAGGTAAATAAAAATGAAAAGAATAGCATCATCAGCACTTATACTTATAATGTTACTTACGCTGTCAGGTTGTGGGAAGGGTAAGAAGACATCTGCCCCCTTACAAGGGGATACAGCGATAAATGTCTCTGTCTTTGAAACGAAAAAGCAGACCATTGAGGATACTGTTACATATACAGGCGAAATAAAGGCATCAGCGACGGCAAGTATTTCCGCAAAAGCAAGCGGCGTTGCAAAAGCAGTGTATAAAGAAATCGGGGATTTCGTAAGCGAGGGAGATATTCTTCTTGTAATTGACGATACAGATTACCGCACACAGTACAATCAGGCAAGCGCTGCTTATGAGGCGGCACAAGCTCAGTATAACAGTGTAACAAACGGCGGTGCGCAGCAGACAAAGCTGCAGCTTGAGGCGACGCTCAATTCTGCAAAGATAGAGTATAACAATGCAAAAACCAATTACGAAAATCAGAAAGTCCTTTATGAAAACGGCGCAATCAGCAAAAGTGCGTATGACGCCGCAGTTACTCGTTATGATAATGCGCAAATAAATTTTGATACTGCTCAAAGTAACTATGACCTTACAATCGGTGTAGTGCTTGAGGAAAACAAGACGAGTGCAAAGGCAAGTCTTAACAGTGCAAAGGTAGCGCTTGAGGCGGCATCAAATTCCCTCCAGAATACTGTGGTAAGGGCACCGATTTCAGGATACATAGCAGGCAGAAATGCAAACAAGGGACAGATGGTTGCGCAGGGTGTTGAGATTTTCTCTATAAAAGCAACAGAACTTGTTGAGGCGAAAATTAATGTTACCGAGGCTATTATTTCAAAAATTTCTCTGGGAACAAAGGCAACCATAGGTGTTAAGGCGGCAAATGCAGAAAATATTGAGGGTAGCGTAACAACTCTCAGCCCCACGAAAAATGCACAGACGGGAATGTATCAGGTGGGAATTACCATAGATAATTTTGACGGCGTGCTTAAGGACGGTATGTTTGCTGATGTAAAGCTCGCCCTGAGTGTGAGTGAAAAGGCGCTTGTTGTTCCCTCGGAGGCTGTTTTAGAGGACGAAGACGGTAAAAAGTACGTTTATGTTGCAGAGAAAAACACTGCAAAGAGGGTGGATGTAGAGACGGGCATAATCACTGATGAATATACGCAGATTGTAAAAGGCATTAAAGAGGGCGACAAGGTGGTCGTTTCAGGTCAGGACTATCTGTCTGAAAAGAATAATAAAATCAAAGTTGTAAAGTAAGGGGCGAATAACAGTGAAATTATATGAATTATCAGTAAAAAGACCTATTGCCGTTACAATGGCAGTGCTGATATTTGTCGTTATAGGTGTTTATTCGCTTTCTATGCTTCCCATTGATGCGATGCCTGAAATGGACCTTAAGATGGCTGTCGTAATGACAACTTATCAGAATGTAGGTTCGGAAGAAATTGAAAACCTTATAACAGAGCCGATAGAAGAGGCAATAGCCTCCGTCTCGGGACTTGACACAATGCAAAGCCAGTCGATGGAGGGAATGAGCGTCGTTATGGTGCAGTTTACAAACACCACCGATATTGACGAGGCTGTCAGTACCATTGAGAATAATATTGATATGATTTCAATGATGCTCCCCGAGGATGCGAGCGAGCCTACTGTACTAAAGCTTGATATGAATTCTATGGCATCACTCATGATGTCTGTATCATATGAAGGATATGACCTTATCCAGACAAAACAGTTTATTGAAGATAATGTTGAGCATAAAATTAAATCAGCAGGCGGTGTAGCCTCTGTTAACATAAGCGGCGGACGTGACAGACTTATTGAAATAGAGGTTGACCCTGACAAAATGCAGGGTTATAATATGTCGTTTACTGATATTGTAGGTGCAATATCAGGGCAGAACAATAATCTTCCTGCAGGAAATACCGAGTTTAGTAAAAAGGATTTGTCCGTACGTATGATGGGCGAATTTGAAAAGCTTTCTGAAATAGGTCTTGTTCCGCTGACAACAGCGCAGGGGCAGGTAATATACATAAAGGATATAGCTGATGTAAAAGAGGCATATTCTGACGAGGCAACATTTTCACGCATAAACGGAGAAAACTCCATTTCAATTTCAGTCAGCAGTGAATCAGACGCAAACACTGTTGATGTTGTAAACGGTGTTAAAAAGGCACTTGAAGAGATTAAAGCGCAGCATCCCAAATTTAATTACAATATTACGATGGAGCAGGCAAGCTACATAGAGGAGTCAATTGCCTCCGTTGCTAAAAGTGCCGTTATAGGCGGATTGCTTGCGATGATTATTTTGTTTTTGTTCCTCGGAAATGCGAAAAATGCGCTCGTAATCGGTGTTTCAATGCCCGTGTCGGTTATTACAACCTTTATAGGATTGTTTATATCGGGAATGACACTTAACGTCGTATCACTTGGCGGTCTGGCACTTGGTGTCGGTATGCTGGTGGATAATGCGGTCGTTGTTCTTGAAAATATATTCCGCAGGAGAAAAACATACGCAGAAGATGCAAAAAAAGGCGCAATGAAGGGAACGGCAGAGGTTATCGGTGCAGTTGTTGCATCTGTGCTTACAACTTGTATTGTATATGTACCCATTTTGTTTATAGACAATATGATGGCTATAATGTTTAAACAGCTTGCATTTGCAATCGTATTTTCACAGACTGCATCACTGCTTACAACAATGCTTATCGTTCCGATGCTTTCTTCAAAAATAGAAGATATAGAAGAAAGAAATAAAACTTTTTCATTTATTCTTACACCCTTTGACAAGATGATGAATTGGTTTTACAGTGTGTATGAAAGGTCACTGCGTTTTGTCCTTTCTCACAGAAAGATGTTTCTTTCAGGCGTAATGGCAGTTTTTGTACTCAGTATGGTTGTTCTTTTTATGAAAGGAATGACACTGATGCCGTCAAGTGATGAGGGAACGATTTCAATTTCGATTGAGCTTCCGCAGGGTACAAAGCTTCAGTCAACTGATACGCTTGTAAAAAAGGTTGAGAACATTGTAAAAGAATACAAGGAAGTTGAGACAATTTCTTCAACTGTCGGCTCAGGCGGTATGATGTCAATGCTCGGTGCATCGAGCGGTAATCAGGCTACTGTGACGCTTACTCTTAAAGAGGACAAAAAGGTTTCGACAGCAGATGCCACTGAGAAAATTCGTGAAATGCTTTCTGATATTACAGGAGCAGAGCTTGGGGTAGAGGCATCAAGTCAGAGTATGTCTATGTCATCTGACGAAGTACAGTTCCGCTTTACTGCAAATGATGACGAGGCACTCGAAGATTATGTGAGAAAGGCACAGCAGGTGCTTTCAGGTATTAAGGGAGTAACGGAAACTGAAACCTCTATCGGTGATACAAAATCAGAGGTAAGAATTAAGCTTGACAAGCCACGTGCCGCACACTACGCAATCAATACCTCTTATGCGGCAAATCTCGTAAACTATGCCTTAAACGGTGTCAAGGCTTCTGAATTTACCGAAAAAGGCTCTGAATATGACATCAGGGTAGTATATCCCGACAGCTTCGTTAAAAACTATGAAGAGCTTAAAACAATGCAGATAAAAAGCCCCACAGGACAGTGGATTACGCTTTCAGACATTGCCGATGTTTACATAGAGCAGGGGCAGACAACCCTTACCCGTGTTGACAGAAAGCGTGTAGTAACACTCAGCGGTAAAATTTACGGTACTGATATGGGAACGGTCACACGTGAATTTAATAAGGAGCTTTCAAAACTTGAAAAGGTTGAAGGTATATCGCAGCAATCTGCAGGCTCGTTTGAAGTAATGATTGAGGCGATGCGCTCACTCGTAATTGCAATACTTCTTGGTATTCTTCTTATGTATATGATAATGGCGGCGCAGTTTGAAAATCTTATTCATCCGTTTATAATTCTGTGTACACTTCCTCTTGCGATGATAGGTGTTGTGCTCGGACTTATAGTTTCGGGAACGCCGCTTAGTGTTGTAAGCTGTATCGGTATACTGATGCTTATAGGTATTATAGTAAACAATGCGATTGTGCTTATTGAATTTATAAATGACCAGAGAAGGGAAAACCCCGATATGCCACGTACCCAGCAGGTGGTAAATGCCGGTATAGTAAGAATGAGACCCATTCTTATGACCTCGCTCACATCAATCCTGGGATTTTTGCCAATGGCAATGGATAGCCAAGGCGGTGTTATGATGCAGCCCCTTGCAGTAGCGCTTGTAGGCGGTCTTACAGTAGGTACATTCCTCACACTTTACGTAATCCCTGTCATTTATTCAGTAGTGGATGAAAGGCAGGAAAAGCGTGCGAAAAAGAGGGAAATGAAACGGGCAATTAAAAAATCCATTCAAAGTGAATAAAAACAGATAAAAGGACTGCTCAGCTATCAAGCTGAGCAGTCCTTTTATCTGTAAGTTATAAAGTTATAGCTTTCAAGAATTTGAAAGAACTTGGCAAGTCTTTCATAAAGAGGCTCCGCCTCGTCGCCAAATTCCTCTTTGACAAACTCTCCAATAGTTATAATATCCTTTTCTTCGTCGATAAGGGGCCATACAAAGCTTCCTGTCTTATCAAGGTGGACATATGTGATGGGCGGCTTGCCAAAGAACTTTTGTGCAATTTTATTGAAAAAGCCTTTGTTTTCAATTTCGAGGGTTACCTTACCGTCGTTATGCGACCATTTTATAAGGGGGTTGCGCACCGCACGGCGTTCAAGAAAGTTTTCAGATATAATATTCTTTTTCATAATTATTTACTGCGCTTTTTCCAAAGTGAGAATTTAAGCACTGAAAGGATAACAAGGGCGAACACTACAAGACTTCCTATAGAAGAAGCAAGCGGTGAAAGTCCAAGCTTTCCTGAAATGTCAATCACCTTATCAATGCCGAATACTGCAGTGAGGGCGAGAAGAATACCGATAACGCCTTCACCTGCAATCATACCGCTGCAGAAGAGTATACCGTCATTAACGATGGCTGTCTTTTCTTTTTCTTCCTACTTAAGTCTGTCCATAAAGAGCCTAAGAAGACCGCCAACCATAATGCAGGCATTAAGCTGAACGGGAAGGTATACACCGATTGCAAACGGAAGAACGGGGATGCCTACTACTTCTACAACTACGGCAATACATACGCCGATAAGAACAAGCCCCCAGGGAAGATTTGCATCCATAACACCTTCGATAATCATTTTCATAAGGGTAGCCTGCGGTGCGCCAAGCTCTGCAGAGCCAAAGCCCCACGCACTGTCGAGAAGATAGAGCGTGCCGCCGATTGCAAACGCAGAAGCAACTACACCGAGAATTTCGGCAATCTGCTGTTTTTTCGGGGTTGAACCGAGAAGGTAACCGGTTTTAAGATCCTGCGAGGTATCGCCTGAAATAGCGGCGATAATACAAATGATAGAACCGATTGCAATTGCACCCTGCATTCCGTGAACGCCGCCGTCACCTGTAGCCTTAAGTATAAGTGTTGCGAAAAGAAGTGTTGCAATAGCCATACCTGATACGGGGTTGTTACTGCTTCCTACAAGACCAACCATACGAGATGATACTGTAGCGAAGAAGAAACCAAATACCACAACCACTACAGCACCAAGAAGTGTTACGGGTACCTGCGGAACAAGCCATACAAGAAGTGTAAGAATTGCGATAGCAGCAAGAACTATCTTCATATTCAAATCATCTGATGTACGGTCAATCTTAACACTTGCACCGCTTGACATACTCTTAAGAGCGTCCTTAAATGTAACTATAATAAGAGGAAGCGATTTGATAAGGCTTATAATTCCGCCTGCTGCAAGAGCACCTGCACCGATATATCTGATGTAGCTGCCCCATATTGCACTTGCACCGCCCTCCTGGAACATCTGACCAATGGGTGCACTGCCGGGGTAAAGAATAAGCTCACTTCCAAAAAGAACTATCATAGGAATAAGAACCATCCAGCTAAGCACGCCGCCTGCAAACATATAGGAAGAAATTCTCGGGCCACAGATATAACCAACGCTCATTACGGCGGGGTAAATCTGTGTGCCTATTTCGCCTGCATATCCCTTAAAGCGGAGTGAAACCTCACCGGGAACTGCCTTAAGTCCGTCGATTATAAACTTAAACAGTGCGGCAAATCCCATTCCTGCAAATACTGTCGATGCATTTGCACCACCCTCTTCACCTGCAAGAAGAACTTCTGCGCACGCAGTTCCTTCGGGATAGGGGAGAATACCGTGTTCCTTAACTATAAGTGCATTACGAAGAGGTACCATAAAGAACACGCCCAAAAGCCCGCCCAAAAGAGCAATTACTGTGATTTCAATAATGCCGGGCTTGTCCATTTTACCCTCTGCGGCCCAGAGAAACAGTGCAGGAAGTGTAAATATAGCACCTGCGGCAAGTGATTCACCTGCAGAACCGATTGTCTGCACGATGTTACTTTCAAGTATTGAGTTCTTACGCATTATTACACGTATAACTCCCATTGCTATAACTGCGGCAGGAATTGATGCGGAAACTGTCATTCCGACTCTCAGCCCCAGATATGCGTTTGCTGCGCCGAATACCACTGCAAGAATAATACCCATTATAATAGATGTAACTGTTATTTCGGGTGTTACCCTGTCAGCAGGGATATACGGCTTGAAGTCTTTCTGATTATTCATAATATATCTCCAATCCGTCGCCTTGCGACATAAAATCATCTTATTATAACATTATTGCCGATTTATTTCAACTGTAAATTTTAAATAGCACCATTTTTCAAAAAAATTAAAAAAACGACAAAAAAGGTGTTGACAAAGTGGATGTAGGTGTGGTAATATAACACACGTTGTCGCTTTTGAAGATTGACACAAAAAAACTTAAAAAAGTTTAAAAAAAGTGTTGACAAAGAAGCTTTAGCGATGTATAATA
>JAZRQT010000026.1:0-2055 GCA_045650105.1 Clostridia bacterium
TACGATCCGACTTCCTTGAAGTAGTTGATAAGCTGTGCAAGAGGAATGTAGGTGTCAGGCTCCGGGTTTCCAAGGATCATGGTAAAGGACTTACCAGCCTCAGAAGCTGCCTTAAGACGTGTGAAGAGGGTAGAAATGAGAACGGGATGAGGGTTCATCATAACCTTAACTTCAAACTCAGGGTGCCACCAAGCCTCACGCTTTTCAAGATCCTTGCCGCTAAGGCTGCGAACGTACTCACAAACCTTTTTGTCCTTGAAAGGAACAAAATCGGCAGGCATAAAGTCAAACTTGGTTGCGGGATCTGTAATGAAATCTTTCATTGTTTTTCTCCTTTATATAAATTTTGTTTGATTACTTAACTTTTTTGCCGGCAAGATATACCGACTGAACTTCAAATTCTGCGCTTACTGTGATGAGGTTTGCTTTGTTTCCTTTTTTAATAACACCTCTGTCCGAAAGAGAGAGCAGCTTTGCGGGGTTTGTTGATGCGTATTTGAATACCTGACAAATCGATGCGCCCGTATGAACCATCATATTTCTGCAAGGACCGTCAAGAATCATTTTACTTCCTGCAATTTCTCCCGCAAAATCAAAGTTGATATCATCAGCACCCTTATAAAGATCGCCGTCCGGAATCGGACCGTGCTCAACGAAGGCGTCGGCAATAAGTATGATTTTATCGTCGCCCTTGATTTTCTTAATAAGTCTTAGCATATACGGGTCAACGTGTATACCAACCTTATCACATATCAATTCTGTGTATATTTCATCATTGTAAAGAGCCGTTTCGTCCACGCAAGCGCTTCTGCACTCAGGATATCTGTGCAGAGTACCTGTAGCATTAGTGTGGTGAGTTGCAAGCTTAAGTCCAAGAGGAATAAAGCGTTCGATTTGCCAAGGCTCAGCCTCACTGTGCGCCACGGAAAAGACAGCGGAGGGGTTCTTTTGTCTTACGTATTCCACAAACTCCTCAATATTTTCACGCTCCGGAGCTATACACCAAACTTTAGCAAGGTCATAAGCTTCATCAACAACCTTTTGGAAATTTTCTTTATTAACAACGTCGCGCCAAGGGTTGCTCTCACGGTTACAGCCGAAATTGGGATTAAGATACGGAGCTTCCATATAAAGACCGATAATATTATCTGCTTTTCCGGAATTCATCGCCTCTCTGATTTTCTTTGCTTGCTCAACAAGCTTATCAGCCGTCATATTGAAGTATAGAGCAGGCATAACGTCGGTGACGCCGTGCTGAAGAAGTGTAGCAGCCGCCTTTATGGGATCCTCCGAAAAGAAGGTATCTCCATCGGCATGAGTATGTATATCGATAAGGCCGGGACCTGTGTATGCACCCTTTGCATCTATACACTCCATCCCGTCAGTACAAATCTTTTTTCCAAAGTCAACAATAATACCGTCTTCGATAACAATCGTTGCATTTGGTATCATATAATCGGGCAGAATCACGTGAGTATTAACAATTGCGGTTTTCATAAATCATTCTCCTTAATTATTTTTACATGACTTTTTATATTGGGACGGAGTCATATTCGTATATTTTTTGAAGGTAGCAGAAAAATAATGGGAATTGGCAAACATAAGCATTTCAGATATTTCAAAGAAGTTATATGACGTCTCTCTGATAAGCCGCTTTGCCTCATTAATTTTCATCATAATGAAGTAGTTTATTATGGAGTATCCGGAAACCTTTGAAAAATACTTTGAAATATAGGTTTTGCTAAAGGAAAACTCCTTACTAAGCTCAGCCATAGTAAATTTTCCGTAAAGCCTGTTTTCCATAAAAGCTATAATTTTCAAAACGAACTCATCGTCTATTATTTCTTTAGGGAAGAACATTTTTCGCTTGGTTACGTAATAATGGTCATCACGCACTATTTCAATAAGCATAAGCTCAAGCCGCAGTAAAAGCGACTGCGGTCCGCCCCATAGAGCGCTTGATTCCTTTAAGACAAGACCGCGCATATCAGGGGTGTTAAAGGGTAGATCAAAGGTATTGGTAGCTTCGTGTATAATAGCAGAAATATGCTGCTT
>JAZRQT010000027.1:0-2962 GCA_045650105.1 Clostridia bacterium
CATATATAATGAAGATATAAACGCTAAATTCAATAAAAAACTGCAGTTTTTGATACTGATTGATAAAATGAAGTCAGTTTACAGGCAGACACTCCTTGCCGATAAGTCAAGAAGGGAAACAGATGCAGAACATTCGTGGCACATTGCACTGATGGCAATGCTCTTTTCTGAATTTGCCCCCGAAGGGGTGGATAAGCAGCGTGTGATAAAAATGTGCCTTGTTCACGATTTGGTTGAAATTTATGCGGGCGACACGTTTTGCTATGATAAAAAAGCAGGTGAAGATAAAGGAGAACGTGAAATGTGTGCGGCGCAGAAACTTTTCTCTGTTCTTCCTGAAGAAGATGGAAAAGAAATAATGGAGCTATGGCTCGAATTTGAAAAGCAGGAAACACCTGATGCCGTGTTTTCAGCGTCGCTTGACAGATTTCAGCCGCTTATAAATAATTTCCTTACAGACGGTCACACATGGAAAAAGGGAAGGGTGGTGCGTCCTCAGGTGGAGGAAAGGGCGGCACTTATAAAAAAAGGACTTCCCATAGCGTGGGAAACTGTGCAGAAGATTTTGGATGATGCAGCGGGTAAGGGATTTTTTGAGCATAATCAAAAAAATTAAAACCTATATTGTTCTTTTATAGGGCGAATTAAACAAAAATGATTGTTTTTCGTAAATTTCTATTGCAAACAGAAAAAAAATAGTGTAAAATATTATTTAATTTATATGGCGGTGATTAAATGTATTTATCTGAAAAGTTTCAGTCAGTAACTCCCTCATCAACTCTTGCAATAACTGCAAAATTCAATGAAATGAAGGCAAGCGGTGTTGATGTTGTTGGTTTTGGTGCAGGTGAGCCTGATTTTGACACTCCCGAGCATATCAGGGAGGCAGCTATAAAGGCAATAAACGAAGGCTTTACAAGGTATACTCCCGCATCAGGAACGAAGGAGCTTAAACAGGCAGTTGCAGATAAGTTTGCACGTGATAACGGTCTTTCATACGGTATTGAAAATATCGTAATTTCAAACGGTGCAAAGCATTCTCTGATGAATGTTATGGGTGCAATTCTTAATCCCGGTGACGAGGTAATTATTCCCACACCCTGCTGGGTAAGCTATCCGGAAATGGTTAAGCTTAATGACGGTGTTCCCGTGCTTCTTAAAGCGAGCGAGGAAGAGGGATTTTTGGTTAGCGCTGAAAAGATAGCGTCTGCCATTACAGACAAGACACGTGCTGTAATAATTAATACCCCCTCTAATCCTACGGGTATGATTTATTCAACTGATGAGCTTCAAAAGATTGCAAAGCTTTGTGTGGAAAAGAATATCTACGTGATTTCTGATGAAATTTATGAGCATCTTATATATGATGGCGGAAAGCACGTTTCGATTGCGTCTTTCGGCGAAGACATAAAGGACTTGACAATCATTATAAACGGTGTTAGTAAGACCTATGCTATGACAGGTTGGAGAATTGGTTATACAGCATCAAATGCAAAGATTGCAAAGGTTATGTCAAATGCGCAGAGCCATGCAACAAGTAACCCCAACTCAATTGCACAGAAGGCGGCTGTTGCAGCACTTAACGGCTCAATGGGAACTGTACTTGCAATGCGCAGTGAGTTTGAAAAGCGCAGAACATATATGGTTAACCGTATAAATACATTCGACGGTGTTTCCTGCCTGATGCCAAAGGGTGCATTCTATGTAATGATGAATATTTCAGAGCTTATCGGAAAGTCTATAAACGGAAAGAAGATTGAGGGAAGTAATTCCTTTGCAGAAATCTTCCTTGATGAGGCTCTTGTTTCAGTAGTTCCGTGCAGTGACTTTGACAGCGATATTCACGTTAGATGGAGCTATGCAACAAGTATGGAAAACATTGTTGCAGGTCTTGACAGACTTGAGGCGTTTCTTAAAAAATTAGATTAAAAGATTAAAGAGGATGTGAGAACACATCCTCTTTTCAGGTTTTATTATGAATAAAGTAATCGAATTAAAAATTGACAGTTCCTTAGACGGAAAAACAGTTAAATACATTCTTTCAGATGTTCTTGGTATATCGGGTGCAATTATAACACTACTTAAAAAGGCTGATGATGGGATAATGCTGAATGGGGAAAGAGTATTTGTCACCCGTATCGCACAGACGGGGGATGAGCTTGTTATTTCAATATATGATGAAAGTTCAGATATATGTCCTACTCCATTACCACTTGATATAATTTATGAGGATGAGGATATTATTTTACTTAATAAACCACGCAGTATGCCGACGCATCCGTCAAGAAATCATTATGAGGACACTCTTGCAAATGCCCTTATGCATTATTATAGTGGTGAAAAATTCACATTCCGCTCGGTTACACGCCTTGACAGAGATACAAGCGGGATTGTACTTGTTGCAAAAAATCCGCTTTCAGGTGCGATTTTGTCAGAAAGTATGAAAAAGGGTGAAATCAAAAAGCAGTACGTTGCAATCACTGACGGAGTTCCTGAAAAGGAAAGCGGGCGAATAAATGCACCGATAAAAAGACTTCAGGAAAGCATAATTACAAGAGGCGTTGCACCTGACGGGAAAGAGGCAATAACAGATTACGAGGTTATAGAGAAATCCGGAAAAAAAGCATTTGTACGTCTTTTCCCGATTACGGGCAGAACACATCAACTGCGTGTGCATATGAGTTATATCGGTACACCAATCTATGGTGACAGTTTGTACGGTAATGCAAAAAAGGGGGAGGAAACGTTGCTCCACTGCGCAAAGCTTTCCTTTATACATCCTATCACAAAACAAGAAATGACAGTGGAAGCACCGCTTCCTGAGGATATAAAAGCAGCACTTCTCGATTGAGAAGTGCTGCTTTGTATATGAGAACTTTCTTTGTGGGGGATTGTTAAGGGAACTCCCTTAACATAAAATTCGTTAAAATCGGGGGCGTGTACCTCGATTTTAACTCCTTGC
>JAZRQT010000028.1:0-5575 GCA_045650105.1 Clostridia bacterium
TATGACCCCATCAGTCAGCTTGTCGGCTATATTATGTCAGGTGACCCGACGTATATCACAGGGCATAAGGGTGCACGAAGCCTCATTACAAAGGTAGAGCGTGACGAGATTTTAGAGGTAGTATTCAGAAAATATCTTGAAGATAAGTAAGCAGGCTGAGCCTGCACCCATGTCGCACTCTGACTATATAGAGACATAGTTTCATGCGCTTTAATTTACGTAAATTCATATACGCCAAAAAATGCTGCAGCAATTTGCTACAGCATTTTTTTCGTAATAGAATCAATATTATATATATCCTTAAATCCCATTTTATACAGCATTTTTTCTGCCATTTCAAAGCCGTAATCAAGGTTTTTTGCATCGTGGCAATCACTTGTCAGAACTACTCTGCCACCACGCTTTTTTATTTCCTCCAAAATCCATATATCGGGATAGGGCATATCCTTATAACCACGTGCCATTGCGCCCGTGTTTACTTCAAATACACTGTTTTTTTCGAGCAGTACTTCCAATGCGGAAAGTGCCGCTTTTTTATATCTTTCCTCTTTTTGGGAAAACACAGTATTATTTCTGTCAAATTTAGTGAGCAGGTCAAAATGTCCTATTACATCTCCCTCAAGCTTTGATACCAAGCGATAATATTCCTCCGCATATGAATACGCATCACCGCCAAAATACTCTTTTATTACTTTGCTGAGGTCATCAGAACTTAAATCAACATCATAATACTTACCGCCTGCGCAGACATAATGCACAGAGGCAATTGTGTAATCGTATCTTTTTGTGTCAATATTTGAAAAGAAATCCTTTTCCATACCGCACAGAATTTTAATTTTCCCCGCATACTTTTCTTTAAGAGCAGTGATTTCCTCAAAATACTTTTCTTCATTTTGCGCACTCATAACGTAGTCGGCCTGAAAATCCATCCTGCTGTGCCCTGAAAAGCCTATATATGAAAACCCTTTTTCTATAGCTTTTTTTACAATTTCCTCGGGTGCGTTTTTGCCGTCACAGTAAAATGTATGCGTATGAAGATTACCGTAACTCATTTTGTCATCTTCTCCTGCTTTACCTTTTTGTCGATTACGTGACGTGATGCAAGCTCACAGAGGACATCGTCAACGTCAATCCCCATCTCAACCATCATAACCATAACGTGATAGTAAAGGTCGGCAATTTCGTATATTGTTTCCTTTTTATCGTTATCCTTTGATGCGATAATTACTTCTGTGCACTCTTCGCCCACTTTTTTAAGGATTTTGTCAATTCCCTTTTCAAAAAGGTATGTGGTATAGCTGCCTTCCTTTTTTTCTGTCTTTCTGCCCTTTATCATTTCAAAAAGCGCATCGGGTGAAAATACACCCTCATCCTCGCTTTCAAAAAGCACATCGTTAAAACAACTGTCACTTCCCGTATGGCAGGCAGGGCCATCCTTCTTTACGTATACGCACAAAGCATCACTGTCACAGTCAGCGACAATTTTTACTATATGCTGATAGTTACCGCTTGTTTCCCCTTTAAGCCATAACTCCTGACGGCTACGGCTCCAAAAGCAGGTCAGCTTTTTCTCAAGCGATATTTTAAGGCTTTCCTCGTTCATATATGCAAGGGTTAAAACCTTGTTTGTCTGTGCATCTATTACTATAGCAGGGATAAGTCCCTTTTCATCAAATTTAAGCTTATTTATATCTATCATTTCAAATTCTCCTTACAGGTATGTTATTCCTAAAAAGTTCGTCCTTTAAATCACCGATTGAAACCTCACCAAAATGGAAAATTGATGCGGCAAGTCCTGCAGACATTTTTGGAATTTCGTTAAAAAGTGTTACGAAATCCTCTATTTTTCCTGCACCGCCTGACGCTATAACGGGTAC
Organism: Clostridia bacterium; assembly: GCA_045650105.1. Taxonomy (GTDB): domain Bacteria; phylum Bacillota; class Clostridia; order UMGS1883; family UMGS1883; genus UMGS1883. Next base: position 1,878 of record JAZRQT010000028.1, read on the forward strand.
ATTTACCTGTGTCTGCACAGCCTTTAGCATTTCAATGTCAAAGCCCTTTTTCACACCGTCAGTATCAATGGAATTTACCACAATTTCACCTGCGCCACGCTCTACACCGCTTTTTATCCACTCAATTGCCTCAATTCCCGTGTCCTCTCTGCCACCTTTGGCGAAAACGTGGAAATTTTCGTCAACACGCTTAATATCTACAGATAAAACCACACACTGATTTCCGTAAATCTGCGCCGCTTCATTTATAAGGTCAGGATTTCTGATTGCACCTGAATTTACACTTACCTTGTCGGCACCGCATTTTAAAACTCTGTCAAAATCCTCTACAGTGTTTATTCCACCGCCAACTGTAAGAGGGATAAATATTGTGGAGGCAACCTCTCTTAATACGTCTGTGAAAAGCTTTCTCCCTTCAAAGGAAGCCGTTATATCATAAAAAACAAGCTCGTCTGCGCCGTTTTCCCAATACATACGTGCAAGCTCCACCGGCGAGGATACGTCGGAAAGTCCCTCGAAATTGACACCCTTCACCACTCTCCCGTTTTTCACGTCAAGGCAGGGTATTATTCTCTTTGTAATCATCGTGCCACCTCAATTGCTTCCTTAAGGTCAATATCGCCCGTATAAATCGCCTTGCCGACTATTGCACCATACAAATTCATCTTGCGAAGTGCCGCAACATCATCAATCGTTGAAACGCCGCCCGAGGCAACAATATCCATTGTAAAGCGTTCTGAAAGCGTTTTATAAAGCTCTCTGTTTGTTCCACGCATTGCTCCGTCACGGGAAATGTCGGTGCAGATAATAGTTTTAACACCCATATCCTGCATCTTCTGACAAAAATCCATTCCTGAAACATTGCTTGTTTCGAGCCACCCCTTAACGGCTACCTGCCCGTCCTTTAAATCAGCACCTACGGCAATTTTATCACCGTACTTTTCACACATCAGCGCAAGAAATTGAGGGTCATCAAGTGCCGCCGTACCTAATATAACACGCATAACCCCTGCATCAATATAGCGCTTCACGGTTTCCTCACTTCTGATGCCGCCGCCGATTTCTACCTTAAGACCACTGTGTCTGCATACGCTTTCCACAACGCCAAAATTTGGGGTAGTACCTTCCTTTGCACCCTCAAGGTCAACCATATGTATATACTGTGCACCCGATGCCTTAAAGTTCTTTGCTACATCAAGGGGATTTTCACTGTATACCGTCATCTGGTTATAATCGCCCTTATAAAGGCGGACAGCTTTTTTATCATATAAATCTATTGCCGGAAAAATTATCATAATTTCGTTTCCTTTCGATTAACTACTCCATATTCAGCTCTTTTTCCAAAACGGCATATACTTAAATTCGAAATTCGAAGTTCAAAGTTCGAAATGAATGAGGATTTTCGCCAATGCGAAAATCTACCATAATTTCACACTTCGCATTTCACATTTCGAACTTATACTTAAAGCATCTCCGAGAATCTTTAAGTATATTAAGCCCTGTCTTTCCGCTTTTTTCAGGATGGAACTGACAGCCGCATACATTATCCATTGAAACTGCGGCAGTTAATTCACAGCCATACTCTGCCGTTGCAATAAGACTTTCATCACAGCCCTTTGCATAATACGAATGAACAAAATACACACATTCACCGTTTTGTACATATTTAAGAAGGGGTGTTTCCCTTTTTATAATAAGAGGGTTCCAGCCAATATGCGGAATACTCAGCCCCTCCCCTATAACATCGGCAATGGGACTTATTTCGCCCTTTAAAAGACCAAGCCCCTCATATTCACCGTATTCATAGCTTTTCTCAAACAAAAGCTGCATACCAAGACATATTCCCAAAACGGGTTTTCCATTTTTAGCCTCCTGGATTATTACTTTATCAAGACCGCTCTCGGAAAGCTTTCTTTTTGCGTCACGGAAAGCCCCCACACCGGGAAGAATAATCTTATCCGCACTTTTAAGAGCATCTCTATCACTTGTGACAATACTCTCTGCACCGATAGTATCAAGCGAGCTTTTAATGGAAAACAGATTTCCCACACCGTAGTCTGTAATTGCTATCATAAAACACCTTTAGTAGACGGAATTTCGTCCTTTACCTCCGCATCAATTTTAACACTGCCTCTTACACAGCGTGCAACTGCCTTAAATGCGCCCTCTATAATGTGGTGCGAATTTTTACCTGCAAGCTGTTTTATGTGAAGTGTTATCCCTGCATTATTTGCAAATGCACGGAAAAACTCCTCCGCAAGCTCAGTATCAAAATCGCCTACCTTCTCGGCAGGAATGTCCATATCAAAAGAGAGCATTCCCCTGCCGCTTATATCCATTGCCGCAAGGATCAATGCCTCATCCATAGGCAGGATTACATCGCTATAGCGTGAAATCCCTCTTTTATCGCCAAGTGCATTTTTAAGCGCCTCACCCAGTGCGATACCAATATCCTCTGTCGTGTGGTGATAATCTACATATGTATCACCCTGACAAAGCACGCTGAGGGTTATATTTGCGTGCTTTGCAAAAAGCGTAAGCATATGGTCAAGAAAACCGCATCCGCTTTTTATAACGCCCTGCTCGCACACGTCAAGGCAGATATTAACCTTTATATCTGTTTCGCCTGTTTTTCTGTTTACGGTAGAATTTCTCATATTATTTTTCCTCCAGTAGCTCAAAGAGAGTATTTATCAGTGTCTGCATCTGGTCCATTGTGCCGACTGTAATTCTGTTATAATCACAAATTTCCTTTTTATCAAAATGACGTACAAGAATACCCTTTTCACGTAATTTTTGGTAAATTTCACTTCCCGATATTTTGTTATGCTTTGCAAAAAGGAAGTTTGCACTTGACTTTGTGAGTGTAAATCCCATTTTTTCAAGCTCTGCCGCTGTATATTCCCTCGTTTTAATTATTTCCAGGCAGTTACCCTTTGTATATTCCTCATCCTCCATAGCGCCGATACCTGCCGCCATAGTCATTTTATTTATGTTGTAGGGGTTAGTAGAATATTTGATTGTGTTCAAATCGTAAATTAGCTCCTTGCATCCCACACCGAAGCCAAGCCTTGCCCCCGCCATGGAGCGTGACTTTGAAAAGGTCTGCGTTACAAGCAGATTGTCGTATTTGTTAATAAGGGAAACTGCACTCTCATTACCGAAATCCACGTACGCCTCATCAATTACAACGAGATTGTTTCTATTCGAGCTTACTACTCTTTCAACTTCTGAAAGTGCAAGCGCAATTCCCGTAGGTGCGTTTGGATTTGCGATGAAAATATTTTTATTAATGCCTATGTAATCCTCTACGTTAATTGTAAAATCATCACGCAGTGGGATTTCTTCATAAGGAATAGAATTAACCTCTGCAAAAACGCTGTAAAATCCATAGGTTATATTTGGGAAAACACAAGGGTGTTCTTTATCACAAAAAGCCATAAATGCAAAATTCAATATTTCGTCAGAGCCGTTTGTCACAAGTACGTTTTCATACTCCACGCCCAGAGTTTGCGCTATCTTTTTTGTAAGCTCCATACACTGAGGGTCAGGATAAAGCTGCAGCTGCGATGCTGCCTCAGAGGCATATTTCTGCGCCTTTTCACTTGGGGAGAATGGCGACTCATTCGTATTAAGCTTGATATAGCGCATATCCTTTGGCTGCTCCCCGGGAGTATACGGAATTAAATTTTTATACT
>JAZRQT010000029.1:0-3112 GCA_045650105.1 Clostridia bacterium
GTTTAATAATATAATAGATGAACTTGAAAAAGAGGGCGAAATAATTATTGGCAGAAAAAAACGCTGTTTTAGTGCAAAGTCTATGGGACTTGTAAAAGCAGTTTTTCGTTCAACTACAAAAGGTTTTGGCTTCGTATCAGATGATAAAGGTGACATTCATATTGCTGCCGAATACGTAAACGGTGCATTAAACGGCGACAGTGTGCTTGTAAAGATAGAAAAAAAGTCCTCCGCAGATAAAAACCGCGAAGGAAGAATTATCAGTATTTTATCACGTGCAAACAATACAATTGTCGGAGTTTTTACCCAGGAGCGGGGATACGGAATAATTACGCCTGATAACGACAAACTGCCTGATGAAATTTTTGTTTCACCCCGTGATATAAACGGTGCGCTTAACGGACAGAAGGTTGTTGCAAAAATTGTTGAATACGAAACGCCGACCACTTCCCTTCGTTGCCGTGTTACGGAAATTCTTGGTTTTCCGTATGATTTTGGTGTTGACGTTCTCTCTGTAATAAGAGGGTATGACTTCTCCCTCGAATTCCCATCCGATGTACTTCAGGAAGCTCAAAAAGTTGATAAAATAGACGATGCAGATTTATCAGGCAGACTTGACCTTACATCTAAAACAATAATTACAATTGACGGTGAGGATACAAAAGACATAGACGATGCAATTTCTGTAGAAAAAACCGAAAACGGATATATCTTAGGCGTTCATATTGCAGATGTAAGTCACTATGTAAAACCGAATTCGCCACTTGATAAGGAAGCGTATTCAAGGGGTACAAGTGTTTATCTTGCAGACAGGGTAATACCAATGCTCCCCGTAAGGCTTTCAAACGGGATATGCTCTCTTAACGAAGGTGTACTCAGGCTTACAATGTCAGTATTTCTTCATTTTGACAATAACGGTAATGTTAAAAAAACCACTTTTCATAAATCTTTCATAAAGAGTACGGCACGAATGACGTATGAAAACGTACGCCTTTTGATAAGTGAAAAGCCTCCCCTTTTGTGCGAAAAATATTCACATCTACTTCCTATGCTTGATGCAATGTATGAGCTTTATTTGCTTCTTGTACAAAAAACAAGCGAGCGTGGTACAATTGATTTTAATATTCCGGAGGCAAAGACGGTTTTTGACAAAGACGGAAAAACAATAGATATTGTAAAACGTGAAAATTCATTTGCAAATAAAATAATTGAGGAATTTATGGTTGCGGCTAACAGCGCCGTTGCCAAATTTTTGTGGGAGAATAATATAGGCGCAATTTACAGAGTTCATGACGAGCCGAATAAAGAAAAGCTTGAAAATACACTCAACTTCATATATAATAAAGGTTATGAACATTGCAGGAGCCTGCAGGCTCTTATGGAAGAGGTTTCAGAGACTCCGCAGGAGGCGGCATTTTTAACAATGCTTTTAAGGAGTATGGCAAAAGCAAAGTATGACAGTAAAAATGATGGTCATTTTGGATTAATGCTTAATAATTATTGCCACTTTACCTCCCCTATACGCCGCTATCCTGACCTTGTTTGTCACAGAGCATTAAAAGCATCAATAGAAAATGACAAAAAAATGAAATCATATCTTAGTTCTTTTGTTCACGAAGCATCAGCGCAGTGTAGCGAACGTGAAAATGCCGCCGCAATGTGCGAACGTGATACACTTGACATCAAAAAGGCTGAATATATGGAAGGGTTTGTCGGGCAGGAATTTGAGGGCGTCATTTCATCGGTAACGGGTTTTGGTTTCTTTGTGATGCTTCCCAACACTGTTGAAGGTCTTGTAAGGCTTGAAACACTTCGTGATGATTATTACATTTTTGATGATAAAGCCTTGTCTCTTTACGGCGAACGCACAGGACATACCTTTACTATAGGTGATGTTGTAAAGGTAAAACTTGCCGCTGCAAGCAAAGTTTCACGCAGAATAGATTTTTTACTCCTTGAAGGGGGAACTGATAATGGCAGAAAACGAAAAGAGAAAGCTTCTCGCCCAAAACAGAAGCGCAAATCACGAGTTCTTCATAGAAGAAAAGTTCGAGGCAGGCATTGAGCTTTTCGGAACAGAGGTTAAATCAATCCGTATGGGAAAAGTTAACCTCAAGGAAAGCTATTGCGAAATTGATAAGGGTGAACTGTTTGTACACGGTATGCATATTTCTCCGTATGAGAAAGGTAATATCTTTAACAGAGAACCTTTAAGACCAAAGCGTCTTTTGATGCATAAACGTGAAATAATGAAGCTCTTGGGTACTGTAAAGCAAAAAGGACTTACACTTATACCTCTTGATATTTACTTGAAAGGTCAAAGGGTAAAAATGACTATTGCTGTAGCACGTGGTAAAAAGCTTTATGACAAACGTGATGATGCCGCAAAAAGAGATGCGGGAAGAATGATTGAAAGAATGCTTAAAGCGCAAAACCAGTAATTAACTGTTGACAATTTAATATTTTCTAATGTATACTATATGATGCTGCATAGTTGCAGCATCACTATATGGGGGCGTACCGGCTTCGACGGGGATGTTGAAGCATGGGAAGCGAGCCGCAGCGGGAACTGCGTTAAAATCCCGAATTTTAAATTTAAACGCTAACAATAATTTAGCTTACGCTGCCTAATTAGGCGGCCGTTCTTACCGGGAGGACCACGGCTCGGATAAGAGCGTCACGCAGTGGTGAACGTGACATAGTTAAGCTTTGCGCTATGCATGACAAATGAAGCTACTAAAACCGTATAGGCTGTCACTTGCCTTGCGGCGGAGGGAATGAAAAAGAAGTGACTGCGCTCGGAGATGCCTGTGTGAATATGTTTTCGGACAGGGGTTCAACTCCCCTCGCCTCCACCAAGAAAAAGAGATGATTTTACTGTCGGTAAAATTATCTCTTTTTCAATGAAATTTGCCTGCGGCAAGTGAATTATATCGTACTTACAAAAAAACTCTCGTTTGCTATGCAAACGGGAGTTTTTTAGCTAAATTCGCTTTCTCTACTTTTCTTTTATTAATATAGCACTGTTAGGCTCTATCTTAAACTTTAAAACAGAAGTTTCTTCTATAAGCTCTGCATCGTGGTTTTTATCAAGAAGGTATATTTCATATTG
>JAZRQT010000030.1:0-5204 GCA_045650105.1 Clostridia bacterium
AGTATAATTAATATTTCAAATCAGGATTTGTTTGTTCCGACGGGGACAGAAATTCTTGGCTTTGCCTATAACGGAATGTTTACAATTGCACTGGCAAGCACTCTGTGGATTACGGCACTTGAAAAAGGTAATACTGCAAAAATCTCAAACCTTGCATACATAACACCGTTTTTATCGCTTATATGGACATCGTTATTGCTTAAAGAAAAATTAAGTATTTCTTTCTTAATAGGACTGGTGTTTATTGTAGTTGGAATATTTGTACAGTTAAAGGATAAAAACAAAATAAAGCCATAAAAAAAATCCCTGCTTCTAATAATTGAAGCGGGGATTTTTTATTACATATCTTTATTTAAAAACTCTTTTATATAATCTATCTGCACCTCGATTGATGCAACTGACGTTCCGCCTGCGGAAATTCTCTTTTCAGCGCAGTTAGGAAGGTCAATTTCTGCATACAAATCATCTTCAAAAAGTGTGTCAAATTCCTTATATTCAGAAAGGGTAAGTGTTTCAAGTGTCTTTTTCTCTGCAATACATTTGCCGACAATCTGACCTACTGTTTTATATGCACTGCGGAAAGGCTGACCTTTTTTAACGAGGTAATCGGCAAGGTCTGTTGCATTTATAAAGCCCTCGCTTGCAGCAGCATACATCTTATCCTTGCGAACGGTCATTGTTTCAATCATCGGTGCAAAAATGCTGAGGCACTTCTTAACGGTTTCGCTACTGTCAAAGATTGCCTCCTTATCCTCCTGCATATCCTTATTATATGCAAGGGGAAGACCCTTTAAAATTGTCAGCATTGCCATTAAATCACCGTAAACTCTGCCAGTTTTACCACGCACAAGCTCTGCCATATCGGGATTTTTCTTCTGCGGCATAATGGAAGAGCCTGTTGTGTAGGAGTCATCAAGCTCAACAAACTTAAATTCCCACGATGACCAGAGAATAACCTCCTCTGAAAAGCGGGAAAGATGCGTCATTATAAGTGAAAATGCACTCATAAGCTCAATACAGAAATCTCTGTCTGAAACTCCGTCGATGCTGTTTAAAGTAATGCCGTCAAAACCAAGATGCCTTGCCACCATATTACGGTCGGTTTCATATGTTGTTCCTGCAAGTGCACAGGAGCCGAGCGGGGAAACGTTCATTCTTTTTAAAGCATCCTGAAGTCTTCCTATATCACGGATAAACATCATTGCATATGCGCACAGATGATGTGCAAACATAATAGGCTGTGCACGCTGAAGATGCGTATAACCGGGAAGAATAGTGTCCTTGTTTTTTTCTACCTGATTAAGGATTGCGCATAAAAGCTTTCTTATAAGCGAAATTATTTCATTTGCCTCATCACGCATATAAAGACGGATATCAAGTGCAACCTGGTCATTACGGCTGCGTGCGGTGTGAAGACGTTTCCCCACGTCGCCGATACGCTTTGTAAGTTCCGCCTCGATAAACATATGAATATCCTCTGCATCAAAGTCAAAGGAGAGAGCACCACTGTCTATATCATTTTCTATTTCAATTAAGCCCTTTTGTATGGCGGCACAATCTTCGTCAGAAATTATATTGCAGGAGGCAAGCATCGCAGCATGCGCAATTGAGCCATGTATATCCTGCTTATACATTTTGCAGTCAAAATGTATGGAGGAGTTAAAATCGTCCGCCTCTTTATCGAGCGCCTTTGAAAAGCGCCCTGCCCACATCTTATCCATAATATAAACCTCCTTTAGTCGGTTAATTACGAAACTGTAGCAAAGCGAATTTTCACTATGCTACAGTTGTTAATTTAAAAGAATGAAGAAAAATAGTGCAGAACGAACAAACTGAACCCCGTAGGGGCTTGCCCGAAGCTGTATGTGTATACAGCGAGAGGTGAAGTTTGTCCGTAGCATAAAGCGTATATCAAGTAAAATTCGTTTTGCGAATTTTTACCTACAGTAAGAAAAGCCTTTTTCGATATTACTTATATGAAAAATATGCTTTATGCGGTCGGTGCTGTTTTTATACATTCTTTATTTGTTTTTTGCATCAACCATTGCTTGCACTGCAATCGGAAGTCCGTAGAGGTTGATAAATCCTTCTGAATCCTTCTGGTTGTAATCGCTTTCGCCAAAGGTAGCAATCTCTTCGCTGTAAAGTGAGTAATCGCTCCATACGCCTGCATTAATCATATTGCCCTTGTAAAGCTTAAGTCTAACTTTACCTGTAACCTTTTCCTGAGTTTTGTCAACGAAAGCACTGAGCGCCTCACGAAGGGGGGTAAACCACTGTCCGTTGTAAACAAGCTCTGCAAAGGTGATGGAAAGCTTCTGCTTTTCGTGAAGAGTCATTTTGTCAAGACAGATTGATTCAAGAACACTGTGTGCCTTGTAAAGAATTGCCCCGCCCGGGGTTTCGTATACGCCACGGCACTTCATACCTACAAGACGATTTTCAACGATGTCAAGAAGACCAATACCGTTCTTTCCGCCAACCTCGTTTAATGCAAGGATAATTTCCTTCGCACTCATAGCCTTGTCATTAAACTTAACGGGAACACCCTGCTCAAAGTCAATGGTGATATATGTAGGCTCATCAGGTGCCATAATGGGAGATACGCCCATTTCAAGGAAACCGGGCTTTTCGTACTGCGGCTCATTTCCTGTATCTTCAAGGTCAAGACCCTCGTGAGAAAGGTGCCAGAGGTTCTTATCCTTTGAATAGTTTGTTTCACGGTTAATCTTAAGGGGAACATTGTGTGCCTCTGCATATTCAATTTCCTCTTCACGTGATTTTATATCCCATATACGCCAGGGAGCAATGATGGGCATTTCAGGTGCAAAATGCTTGATAGTAAGCTCAAAACGTACCTGGTCATTACCCTTACCTGTGCAACCGTGACAGATTGCATCTGCACCCTCTTTAAGTGCGATGTCAACAAGACCCTTTGCAATACAGGGACGTGCGTGGCTTGTACCGAGGAGATATTCCTCATAAATTGCGCCAGCCTTCATTGTGGGAATGATGTAGTCGTTTACATATTCCTCTGTAAGGTCAAGTACATAAAGCTTTGAAGCACCTGTCTTTATAGCCTTTTCCTCAAGTCCGTCAAGCTCATCATTCTGACCTACGTTTCCTGCAACGGCAATAACCTCACAGTTGTTGTAGTTTTCTTTAAGCCACGGAATAATTATTGATGTGTCAAGTCCGCCGCTGTAGGCGAGAACTACTTTTTTTATATCCTTCTTATCCATTTTAAAAATCTCCTTTTCTTAGTAGGCTGTTAAAAAGCACACAAGCATAGTAAAGAATGTGAAGTTCGAAGTGCGAAATTCGAAATGAAGGTGGGCTTTTGCCGAGGCAAAAGCCTTCTTTTTTTATCCGTTTTGCACTTCTTTTAGTAATCTGACTATTTTTTTGTTGTTTGCATAAATAGAGTATAACACTAAATGTATAATTATGCAAGTGTTTTTGCATAAAAATTCATAAATTTTTGAATATTGGTGCATAAAACGTGTTTTTATACACCAATATTCATTATTAGAAGCTCTTTTGTAAATGTTAATCAGGAGAAAATTGTTAACAATTTTCTTTCCTTCATTTCACATTTCGAACTTCGCATTTCGAATTAATATTCGTATATTCCTTCGAATACCTTCTGGGCATCACCTGTTAAGAACACACCCTCGTCGGTGTAGCGAACGATAAGCTCGCCGCCCTCAACTCTTACTGAAATATCGGTATCCTTGTCGCAGTAGCCGTTTTCAACTGCCGCAACTGCCGCAGCACACGCACCTGTGCCGCAGGCAGGGGTTTCACCGTTACCACGCTCCCAAACCCTCATTCTGATGGTACGCTTATCAATAATTTTAACAAATTCGGTATTGATACGCTCGGGGAAGATAGGTGCATTTTCAAAGAGGGGACCAATTTTCTGGGTGTCAATGTTATAAACATTATTGCATATAACAACACAGTGGGGATTGCCTATTGAAAGGCAGGTAATGTTATAATCTTTACCGCCGATAGAGGTCTTTTCGTTAATTACCTTGTCAAGCGGCATATCAACGGGGATAAGAGCGGGACTAAACTCTGCTTTACCCATCTGCACGGTTACACTTGTAACCTTGTGGTCAAACAGGTGAAGGGTAAGCTTTCTTACACCGCTGGCAGTTTCAATTGTGATATGGCGGTGGGTTACATAGCCGTTATCCCAAAGGTATTTACCTACGCAGCGGATAGCGTTACCTGCCATACGTCCCTCACTGCCGTCTGTGTTGAATATGCGCATCTTTGCATCTGCAACATCTGACTTTTCAATAAGAACAAGTCCGTCGCCGCCGATACCTCTGCGACGGTCGGAGAATACAATGGAAAGTGCCTCGGGAGAAGCAATATTTCCCTCAAAGTTATTGATGAAGATATAGTCGTCGCCCGTTCCCTGCATCTTGATAAAGGGGATATTAAGCTTTTCACTGCGAAGCTTCGCAATATCTGTAAGCTCTGTATTATACTGATTAAATCTGCTGAGCAGAATGTCTGCAAGTGCATTTGCAGTATCAAGAGATGTAAGACACGCAATGCTTAACTGAAGCGCTCTGCGGTGAAGTCTTATGAATTTCTCAATTTCTTTAGGTCTTCCTGAATTGGTGTGAATTATATAACCAATTTTTTCGCTTTCAAGGAGCGAATAAATTTTTTCACCCTCAACTGTTTCCACGGGAATACCGAGAGAGTCAATAATAAGTGCATTTGTTTCATCTGCATAGATTTCAAGACCTGCATCATAAAGCTTTTTAGCAAGCTCGATAAGGTCATACTTATCCTTAGAGTCAACGCTGATATATACGCCGCCACGGCTTTCAAGATTGAAGCCTGCAGAAATAAGTCCCTTGAAGAGTGCTTCATTAAGGGTTTTACCTATACCTAAAACCTCACCTGTGGACTTCATTTCAGGTCCTAAGATGGAGTTGATACCCGAAAGCTTCTCAAATGAGAATACGGGAACCTTAACTGCATAGTAGGGGGGCATCTTGTAAAGTCCGCTGCCGTAGCCGAGGGAAAGAAGGGGTGCACCCTGCATAACCTGAGTTGCAATGTCAATCATAGGGATGCCTGTAACCTTACTGATATAAGGAACTGTTCTTGATGCTCTGGGATTAACCTCAATAACATAAAGCTCGTTATCATATACAACATACTGAATATTGATAAGT
>JAZRQT010000031.1:0-1985 GCA_045650105.1 Clostridia bacterium
ATAGAGAGGGTTTTGTTCTTGTTTGAAATATCAAGGATTGTACCTATATCACCGTTGTAAATTCCAAAGCCATCCTCGCCGCCGTCAGGCGTTGACCATATCATATCATAATTGTTGCGAGTCTGTATAACCTTATCCCCGACACGGAAAATTCTTTCGCCAAAAGCCTTTTCCTTTTTATCCTTTGCGGGTGGATTAAGACGGCTTTGCAGTACACGGTTAAGATTTATTGTGCCGACAATTCCTTTTCGTGAGGGGGAAAGCACCTGAATGTCGTTTATGGCGTCAAAGCCGTATGCCTTATTAAGTCTTCCTGAGCAAAGCTCGCAAATGGTTTCGAGTGCCGCCTCGCTCGTGCGTGCCATAAAGAAAAAGTCTGTCTTACTGTCATTTTCAAGAGGCATTTCGCCTCTGTTAATTCTGTGTGCGTTTGTTACAATACGGCTTTCTCCCGCCTGACGGAAAACCTCGTCAAGCTTTACGGAAGGTATAACACCGCTCTCTAGCATATCAAGAAGTACATTTCCTGCACCTACTGACGGAAGCTGGTCAGCATCGCCTGCCATAATAAGTGTACTGCCTCTTTTAAGAGCCTTTAATAGCGAGCCGAAAAGAACAATATCCACCATACTCATTTCGTCTACAATCACAACGTCAGCATCAATGGGGTTATATTCATTTCTTGCAAAACGCTGATTTTCGGCATCGTTTACCTCAACCTCTAAAAGGCGGTGGAGTGTTTTTGCCTCCATACCGCACGATTCGCTGAGCCTTTTTGCCGCCTTGCCCGTCGGTGCGCAGAGTGCAATTTTATATTCGTTTGAGAGGAAAAGCTCCATTATAATTTTCATTATGGTGGTTTTTCCCGTTCCGGGGCCGCCAGTAATTATAAGAACGCCGCCATTATTCGCCATCATTACAGCCTTTTCCTGCATAGGGGAAAGGCTTATTGAATGAGTATCACAAATGCGCTTTATATTTGCCTGAAGATTATCGGTAAGCGGCTTTTTTATATACCTGAGGTCACAAAGTCTGCGTGCCACCGTAATTTCCATATTGTAATAAAGGGGAAGATACACAAACTCTTCCTCAAAAATAAGCTCTCCATTTTCTCTGAGGGAAAACAGTGATGCGGTAATATCTTCGTTTTCGCATCCTAAAAGAGCAGCGCAGTAAGCAGCAAGCTCTGCCGATTTAAGGCACGTATGCCCTGAAAGTGCCGCATTTGACAGTGCGTATTTTATACCGCTGGCAATTCTGCCGGGATGATTTTTTGAAATCTTCATTTCCCCTGCAATTCGGTCAGCCGTTTTAAATCCTATTCTTTCTACACTGTCGCAAAGTATATACGGATTTTCCTTTATAAGGTCAATTGCCTTCTGCCCGAAAATTTTGTGTACACGCAGTGCAAGATTTGGCGTTACACCGTATTCCTGCAGAAAAATTACCGTTTGTGCCGCATCCTGACGAATGAGAAAGGACTCGGATATTTTTTTTGCACGTGCAGGCGATATACCACGTATCGCCGCAAGTTTTTCAGGGCTTAGTGCAATAATTTCGAGTGACTCCTCCCCGAACTTGTCCACAATTTTCCTTGCAGTAGATTCCCTCACCCCGCTTATAATTCCCGAGGCAAGGTAGGATAGAATTGCACTCGTTTTCTTGGGCAGGGTACGCTCAAGTGAAGATACAGAAAACTGCTCGCCATAATCAGGGTGCGTCACCCATTTTCCGTAAAGGCGCACCTGCTCCCCCGGGGCAATAAAGGGCATATGACCGCATGCCGTTACAAGAGAGTTATTATAATTTATGTCGCATACGGTATACCCGTTATCCTCGTTCTGATATATAATTTCGTAAATTTCGCCTTCAAGAATTGTCGGCTCTTGTGTGTTCATATAAATTCCTACTCCAAATCTGAATAATTGTGTCATCGGAGAGCGTATCAATTATTGATGCAAGCTCCGACTTTCTTAAAATCAGAG
>JAZRQT010000032.1:0-3358 GCA_045650105.1 Clostridia bacterium
ATGATGATATGGTAAATATACATAAACCCCTCTTTTCCATAGTATATTTTATGGAGAGAGGGGTTTTCCATGATGAAAGTAATTCTGCTTTTGAGTATACTTTTAAATATATTTACTGTTAATTCCTATGCGATAAGTGCAAAAAGTGCTGTGCTTATTGATGCAAATAGCGGCAGGGTACTTTATGAGCATAATGCGTATGAAAAGCTTCCTATGGCAAGCACGACAAAGATTATGACGGGACTTCTTGCCTGTGAAAGCGGAAAGCTTAAAGATAATGTAAAGGCAAGTGCCTTTGCATCGGGAACAGAAGGATCGTCGCTATGGCTGAAAATAGGGGAGGAGCAGACCCTTGAAAACCTGACCTACGGACTTATGCTTAAAAGCGGCAATGACGCAGCCGTTGCAATAGCTGAACATTTGGGGGGATGCATAGATGCGTTTGCGCTTTTAATGAACAAAAAGGCGAGAGAGATAGGCGCTCTTAATACTAATTTTGAAAATCCGCACGGGCTTGATAGTGAAGGGCATTATACAACGGCATATGACCTTGCACTTATAGCAAGAGAGGCAATGAAAAACAAGAAATTTCGGGAAATTGTATCCACCAAAACCTATTCAATCCCTATGGAGGGCGAAAAGTGGGACAGAGCACTTAAAAACCATAATAAAATGCTTTGGCGATACGAGGGCTGTAACGGCGTTAAAACGGGGTTTACAAAGCACTGCGGGCGATGTCTTGTAACAAGTGCTAAAAGAGATGGGAAAGAGCTTGTCTGCGTTACACTTAATGCACCGTCTGACTGGAATGACCACACAGAATTACTTGATTACGGATTTAATAACTACGAAAAAAAGGTTTTGTTAAAAAAGGGCGAAAAGGTATGCGACTATACATATGACAAGAAAAACGGTAAAAAAGTTACTCTTGTATGTAAAGAAGGATTTTCTACTCTTTTATGTAAAGATGAAAAGCTTGACACAAAAATAGAATATCATAAATTAAAGGCTCCTTCAAAAAAAGGAACGGTTGCGGCAACTGTACATATATTTTGTAATGACAAAAAAATCGCAGATGTTGACCTTGTTACAGATAAAGCCATAAAAGAAATGACCTTTTTTGAAAAACTGCAAACAAAAATGAGACGTTACGCCTCATTTTTATACTGTGTAGGCGATTTTCCCGTTTCTCTGCGGAAAGTTGATGAAAAGTAGCTCTGACTTGAAAACGCAAGATAATCACTGACCTCGGTTACGTTCATCCCGTCCTTAAGAAGCTGCATTGCACGAACAATCTTTAGCTTTAAAAAGTGCTTGGCAGGACCTACACCTGTATATTTGTGACAGATTTTTTTCAGATTGCTGACACTGATTGAAGAAAGCCGGGCAATATCCTCTACAGACAAATCTTTATTAAGATTACTTGTCATTATCTCAATAATTTTAGAAAACTGTTGTGCGGAAGGGGATTTATCCCTTCGTTTTTCGTAATCACCCGAGCGCAGAAGCTCCAACAAAAAGAGTTCAAGTTTTGTTACGGCACTTTGCATAGCAAGAGAGGACCCACCGAGAGAGGTAATATAAATGTAATCAATATTAAATGCATCATAAATCTCATCTTTTAAGGCTTTCAGTGTATGCTGTTGCTCAAGATCAAGGGAAAATATTCCATCGCCAAGGCGTTTTAATGCCTCATCATCAGATGCTGTAAATGAGATTACAAGCAAACGAAAAGTCTTCCCCTCCGACCAGACACGGTGAAATTCCATCGGGGAATGAAAGGCAAGATCGCCCTTACCAAGATTAAAAATGCGGTTGTTTTTTGCAATTGCCGCCTCGCCATCGGTAATGAAGACCATTTCCCAGAAATCGTGCATTTCTCCTGAAAAGTAATAGTTTTCCTCGTACGGAAGATGAAAGGCACTGCAAAGTGATTCGATTTTAATAGGTCGCGCTATTTTACTTTGAACTTGCATAGAAACCTCCAAATTCAAACAAAAAAGAAAATAATAGTATAAATAATTAGTTTTCAGTTTAATCATAACAGACTATTTTCTTTTTGTAAAGAAATTTTGAAAATAATACTTTAAAATTGAGGGATTTTGTGGTAAAATGGCAAATAGTTATCAGCTTTGTTAAGGAGGAAAGATAAATGAATAATGAAAGCAGAAGTAGCTTTACAGGTAAATTGGGTTTTGTGCTTGCTGCGGCAGGCTCTGCAGTAGGCTTGGGTAATATATGGAGATTTCCGTATCTTGCCGCAAAATACGGTGGCGGAATATTCCTTTTGGTATATGTTATTTTGGCACTGACATTCGGTTTTGCCCTTATGACGGCAGAGATTGCAATAGGCAGGAAAACGGGACTTAGTGCAATCGGCGCATTTCGTGCTCTTAATAAGAAGTATACTTTTATCGGATACCTTGCCTCAATTGTACCGATTATAATTTTGCCGTATTATTCCGTTATCGGCGGATGGGTTATGAAATATATGTGCGCTTTTATAAGCGGAAACATTACAGCTACTGCAAATGATGCTTATTTTGGCGGTTTTATTTCAAACCCGACAGAACCGATTTGGTGGTTCCTGCTCTTTGTGGGCATAACCGCAGTTATTGTGCTTTGCGGTGTTGAAAAGGGCGTTGAAAAGGTAAGTAAGATAATGATGCCCGTGCTTGTCGTTTTATCAATATTTATAGCGATATATTCAATTACTGCCCCCGGTGCCTTTGAGGGTGTGCTTTACTACATATTGCCTGATTTTAGCAAGTTTTCCGCAACAACGGTGCTTGCGGCAATGGGACAGCTCTTTTATTCAATGTCACTTGCAATGGGTATAATGATTACATATGGTTCATATATGAAAAAGGATGTTAACCTTGAGTCTTCGGTTAAGCAGATTGAGCTTTTTGATACGGGAATTGCATTTTTAGCGGGTCTTATGATTATTCCTGCAGTGTTTGCATTCTCAGGAGGAAGCCCCGAATCCCTCGGCAAAGGTCCGAGCCTTATGTTCGTAACACTTCCCAAGGTTTTTGAAAGTATGACGGGTGGTACATTTATTGGTTTTGCGTTCTTTGTACTGGTGCTTTTTGCGGCACTTACATCCTCAATATCTCTTATGGAAACTGTTGTATCAATTCTTTGTGATAAGTTCAAGATTGAAAGAAAGCTTTCTTGCCTGCTTGTTTTTGTAGGTGTAATACTTCTCGGCTTACCGTCAACACTTGGCTATAGCATATGGAGCGAGGGTAAGATACTCGGTATGCAGTTCCTTGATTTCTTCGATTTTATCAGTAACAGTGTAATAATGCCGATAGTTGCATTCTTTACCTGCGTGTTTGTAGGATATGTTTTA
>JAZRQT010000033.1:0-3436 GCA_045650105.1 Clostridia bacterium
TTTTGTAATTTCGTCAGTAAGTTTTCCCTGCTCGTCAATAAGACGGATAACCTCCGCCTTGCGCACCTCTATAGCACGAAGCGCTTCAAGGCGCACAGAAATACTGCGGACAAGCTGGTCATCCATATTTCCCGTAAGCTCCTTACGGTAACGTGCAATAAAGGGAATTGTATTTCCCTCGTCAAGAAGGTTTATGACATTTTGTGTTTTTGTTTCGTCTGTGTTAAGCTCTGCACACAGTTGCTTTAAAATATCCATTAACATATATCCTTTCTAAAGCGAGAATATCGCTCCTGCTGCGCCTGCAATTATAATATAAAAAATGGGGTGCAGCTTTATTTTATTAGTAAAGAAGAGAAGAAGGGCAAAAAGCACTGCCGCCTTTATATTAAGTGCGGAAAGAAGATTTCTCCCATTTGTGAAAACGCCGCTTTTTATCATCATAACTGCGGCAGAGGCAATCATTCCCGTAACGGCAGGGCGGATAGCGTAAAAGGAACGCTCCACAATTTTATTTTCCTTAAATGCCGTAAGAAGTCTTGCCACGATTAAAATTACGATAACACTCGGCAGAACAAGTCCCACTGTCGCAATAACACTGCCCAAAAGTGCGCCCGCAGTGCCGAAATGTTCGTATCCCACAGTAAATCCAACATATGTTGCCATATTTACACCGATAGGGCCTGGTGTTGATTCACCCACCGCAATCATATTGCCGAGAAGCTTTTCATCAAACCATCCGTACGATGCGCCCATTGCTTTAAGAAAGGGGATGGTTGCAAGTCCGCCGCCCACTGAAAAAAGACCTGTTTTGAAAAATCCCCAGAATAGTCTTACAAAAATCATTTTTCAGTGCCCCCTTTTTTTGCGATATTACCGATAAGTGCCGCCGCAAGTACTATGAAAACGGGCGACACAGAGGGGAAAATAACTGAAACTGCAAACGATAAAAGTGCCAAAGCTACGCACAGTTTATCCTTAATCGCTTTTTTTCCCATTGTAATAACTGCGTTTATAATAAGCACTGCAACGGCTACACGTATTCCGCCGAAAATATGCTGTACTATGGTGTACTGCATAAAATTTTGCAGCACTGCCGCTATAATAGAAATTATTATGAGGGAGGGGAAGACAACTCCTGCCGTTGCAAAAATTGCCCCGAGAGTCCCTTTTTGCTTATAACCGATAAAGGTAGCAGTATTCACTGCAATAACACCGGGGGTACACTGCGCAACGGCATAGTAGTCAAGAACCTCTTCATCGGTTGCCCACTTTTTATTCTCAACAACCTCACGTTGTATCAGCGACAGCATTGCGTAGCCGCCTCCAAAGGTAAATGCACCTATTTTAAAAAAGGTGCAAAATAAATCTAACAGTAATTTCATATTTATCACCTAGTTGTTTTCAAGAACTGTATAAAGCGATGCCGCATCGTTTTTGAGGGTGTGCTCCTTTATATCCTCAATTCTGACCTTTATCAGCCTTTCGCCAAACCGAATTTCCACAATATCGCCGCACTTTATTTCAGCAGATGCCTTTGCTGTCTTGCCGTTAATGCTGACACGTCCTGCATCGCACGCTTCATTGGCAACGGTGCGGCGCTTAATTATTCTGGAAACCTTCAAAAATTTATCTATTCGCATAAAATCAATCCTTTTATTTGTTTTCACCGAAAAATACGTGGAATGCTCTGTATGTCATATAAACATCAAGCTTTGATACCACTTCGTACGGTGCGTGCATACTAAGCACCGATACACCGCAGTCAACCGTTTCAACACCTAAGTTTGCAACATACTGGGCAATCGTACCGCCGCCGCCTGCATCAACCTTGCCAAGTTCTGCAACGTGCCAGAGAATGTTGTTATTGTTAAAAAGGGTGCGGATTTTCGCCATAAGCTCTGCCGAAGCATCGCTGGAGCCGCTTTTTCCGCCTGCACCCGTATATTTTGCCACTGTAATACCATAGTTTGTTTTTCCTGCATTGCGCTTTTCGTAGGGCGCAGGAAAGTTGGGGTCAAATGCCGCACTTACATCGGCGCTCAGGCAGAAACTACGGTCAAGAGCACGCAGGAGATTAAGCTCTGTCGCACCTTCGCCCGTTTTATTCATAATTTCCATCAGGATAAGCTTGAGAAAGTCACTCCTTGCACCCGTATTGCCCATACTGCCAACCTCTTCCTTGTCGGTAAGAAGACATACGGCGGTTTTTTCACACGCATCCGTTGTAAGAATTGCCATAAGTGCAGGGTATGCACAAACTCTGTCATCATGACCGTATGCGCCAATAAGTCCACGGTCAAAGCCTACGTCCTTTGCATTTGCGGAGGGTACTATTTCAAGCTCTGCACTGAGGAAATCCTCCTCACAGATGCCGTATTTTTCATTAAGAATGGAAAGGATGTTTGTCTTTACCGCATCCTTTTCCTCTTCATCAGCGGGGATTGAGCCGATAAGAAGATTAAGGCTTTCTCCCTCAATTATTTCTGTGGCAGGTTTTTTCATCTGCTCCCGTGCAAGATGGGGAAGTAAATCTGTAATAACAAAGGTAATATCGTCGCCCTCGTCACCGATTTTAACATTAACTGTTTCTCCGTTTGTTTTTACAATAACGCCGTGCAGTGCAAGGGGGAGTGCAGTCCACTGATATTTTTTAATACCGCCGTAGTAATGTGTTTTAAAATAGGCAAGCTCCCCGTCTTCGTAAAGGGGATTGGGCTTTAAATCAAGTCTGGGTGCATCAATGTGTGCGCCAACTATATTAACGCCCTCTTTCGCGGCTTTTTCCCCGATTACGGCGAGGATAATGCCCTTAAGCTTGTTGATGGCATAAACCTTGTCACCCTCTTTAAGGCAGGTGTATTCTGAAAGGGGTTTAAAACCGCAACTTTCGGCAAGGCGTACAATCTCGCTAACCGCCTCCCTCTCTGTTTTTGCAATGTCAAGAAAGCTTTTATACCCCTCGGAAAACTTAAATACTATTTCCTTGTCAACATCTGTTGTCCAACCGTTTTTAAGCTCGTATTTCATAATAAAAATCCTTTCTTAGTAAAAATTGTATTCGGCAATAATTGTTTCAAGTCCCGCCCAGCCGCCGATTTTACCCTGCTTGATGTTCTTGTCACATTCCCAGCAAAGGGAAATGAGCGTCTGTATATTCTCAACCTTAATTTTTTCAGTCTTGCGTGTGCTTTTTTCAGCGCCATAGCCACCACCGAGAATTGATACTGTCTGTGTGTGACTTTTCCCCTCTAAGAGTAAAAGCTTTGCCTTGTAAATCGTGATAAGCTGTCCTGAAAGAAGTGAAAGCACGCTGACAGGCTCCTGCTTTAAGGAGCGCAGTGCGTAAAGAAGGTTATAACAGATTTCACGTCTGCCTTCAAAAATTGCATCTATAAGCCCAAACACGTTTTCCATTGCAGGCTTTACAATTACG
>JAZRQT010000034.1:0-5012 GCA_045650105.1 Clostridia bacterium
CAGAAAAGTGTAAAAATTCTTCCGTATATATATAATATGGAGGAGGTTTTCGGCGTTTGCGATATAATAGTAGGAAGGGCAGGCGCAATCACAGTAAGCGAGATAACAGCCCTCGGCAAGGCGGCGGTTCTTATACCAAGTCCGTATGTAGCACATAATCATCAGGAATATAATGCACGTTATCTTGAGAAAAACGGTGCGGCAAAGGTTGTGCTTGAAAGCGAGCTTTCAGGAGAAAAGCTTGCCGATGAAATAAGCGCAGTGCTTAAAGACAGTGAGAAGCTTAAAAAAATGCAGGAATGCAGTAAAAAAATCGGTATTACAGATGCCTGCGAAACAATTTACAGATGTATACGTGAAATAATGTGAATTATTCACCCTTATACCCCCAGTGGCATAATATGGTATCGGGCGGAGAAATTCGCCCCGGTATGATTTCTTGGGGGTGTGGTATTTGAATGGATACATAATAAACGGCGGCAGAAGGCTTGGCGGCAGAGTGCGGGTACACGGGGCAAAAAATGCGGTGCTCCCCATAATGGCGGCGGCAGTACTTTCGGGTGATGTGTGCCGTATATATGACAGTCCGCTTTTAAGCGATGTAATACACACGATAAAAATACTTGAAACCATAGGCTGCAGTGTGAGCCTTGAAGGAGATATGCTAAAAATTGATGCCTTATCCGCAGACAGGTGGGAAATTCCCGAAGATTTGATGCGTGAAATGCGCAGTTCCATTATATTTTTAGGGGCATTATGCGGAAAATTGGGAAAGGCAAGGCTTTGCAGCCCCGGCGGGTGCGAGCTTGGAAACCGCCCGATTGATTTGCACCTCAAGGCACTTCGGGAGCTTGGTATAGAAATACGTGAGGAAAACGGGTTTATTGAGGCTTCGTGTGAGAGGATGCACCCTGCTGATATTCACCTCAGCTTTCCAAGTGTTGGCGCAACGGAAAATATTATCCTTGCCAGTGTGCGCCTTAAAGGGGAAACGACAATTTCCAATGCGGCAAAGGAACCTGAAATTGTTGATATGTGCGACTTCCTAAATAAAATGGGCGCAGATATAAGTGGCGCAGGAAGTGAATTTATCAGAATAAAGGGTAAGGCATCACTTCACGGTGCGGAGCATAAAATAATTCCCGACAGAATTGTCGCATCTACACTGATGTGTGCGGCAATGACAACAAAAAGTGAAATTGAGCTTTTAAATGTAAGAAAAGAGCATTTGGGTGCCGTCGTGTCAGTCCTTCGGGAGAGCGGTGCGAAAATAGAGTTTTTCAAGGATAAGATGTATATACGTGCCCCTGAAAAGGCACTTCCTGCTGATATGATAAAAACGCAGGTTTATCCGGGATTTCCGACAGATGCACAGTCAGTTGTTATGGCGGCACTGTGCTACAGCGAGGGAACAAGCGTTATTGTGGAAAACATATTTGACAGCAGATATAAAATAATTCCCGAGCTTAAAAAAATGGGCGCAGATATTTTGCAGGACGCAAGGGTTGCAATTATTAAAGGAAGTAATCTTTGCGGTGCCCGAATCCGCGCAATGGACCTTCGGGGGGGTGCGGCACTTACGGTGGCGGCACTCGGTGCGCAGGGTGAAAGCCGTCTTGACGGTATAGAATATATAGACAGAGGGTATGTTAAACTGGAGGATATGCTCTCTGGATTAGGTGCAGATATAGTAAGAGTATAGAGGATAATTATGAAAATGAAAAAATTCAAAAGAAAACAAAAAAAACAGATGGCGGCGCTGACATTTATAATTCTCATATCGGCATTTGTTTCGATAATGCTGCTGACCCCTATGTTTGATATAAAGGAAATAGCCGTACACGGAAATTCTGTTGTAAAGGACGAACAGATTGTCAAAAGCAGTAAAATTACGACGGGTATAAATATTTTCGGCGTAAGTCTTAATGCGGCAAAGGATAATATAAAATCAATGGGTTATATTGAAAGTGTTAAGATAAAGCGGCGCCTGCCCTCGACTATTGATATTACGGTTGTTGAGGAGGTAGGTGTCGCCTATATAAAGGCACAGGAGGGCTATGCAATCATAACGGCAGACGGAAGGTGCGTTGACATTACCGACGGAATGTCGGACGGAGAAAAAGGAGAGCTGTCGGCAAGCACGCCCAATCTTCCTCTCATAAAAGGTCTTAAAGGGGTTAAATATAAAGTGGGCAATGTCCTTAAATCCGAGGATGAGGAACAGCTCCAGGCACTTTTTACCTGCCTTCACGAATTTTCAAAGCAGGGCTATGTATTTGATATGCGTGAGATTGATATGTCAGACCTTAAAAACATCAAGTTTTATTACAAGGGCAGAGATTTACGTGTAAGCATCGGCACTACCGCAAAAATCGGCTATAAAATGGAATGCTTCGGGCCTATACTGGAGCAAATCGGTGAAAACCCAAAAGGCTATATTGACCTTGAAAGATTAACCTACAGAAAAGAAGAAACAGTAAAAAGTGAATAATTTTAAAATTTCTCTTGAAACTGAATCGATTTAGGTGTATTATATATTATATACTTGTTATAGTTGTAAATTATAATACATATAGAGGAGGAAATCCAATGAGAATGGAATATGCAGATGAACTGGGCGCAGCTCAGAAGATTAAGGTTGTCGGCGTAGGCGGCGGCGGAAACAATGCTGTAAACAGAATGGTTGAAGCAGGAATTAAGGGCGTTGAATTTATCGCTGTAAATACAGATAAGCAGGCACTTACAAAGAGCCAGGCAAGTCAGAAAATCCAGATAGGGGACAAGCTGACAAAGGGTCAGGGCGCAGGCGGCAAGGCTGAAATCGGT
The DNA here is from genome assembly GCA_045650105.1 of Clostridia bacterium. Classification (GTDB taxonomy): domain Bacteria; phylum Bacillota; class Clostridia; order UMGS1883; family UMGS1883; genus UMGS1883. The sequence goes on from JAZRQT010000034.1 coordinate 2,827, forward strand.
AAAAAAGCCGCTGAGGAGAGCCGTGGCGAGATTGAGCAGGTGCTCAAGGATGCAGATATGGTATTCGTAACTGCAGGTATGGGCGGCGGCACAGGTACAGGTGCAGCACCCGTTGTTGCAAGCATTGCAAAGGAGCTTGGCGTTCTTACCGTATCTATCGTTACAAAGCCTTTCGGTTTTGAGGGCAGAAGACGTATGATTCAGGCTGAAGAAGGTATCGAGCAGCTTAAGGGAAATGTTGATACGCTCGTTGTAATTCCCAATGACAGACTTCTTGATATCAGCAGCAATAAAACAAGTCTTATTGACGCATTCAAGGATGCTGACGAGGTTCTTCGTCAGGGCGTTCAGGGTATATCAGACCTTATCGTTGGCGCAGGTCTTATCAATGTTGACTTTGCCGACGTTACAACAGTTATGAAGGATGCAGGTCTTGCACATATGGGTATCGGTCGTGCAAGCGGCGAAAACCGTGCAGAGGAAGCTGCAAGAATGGCTATCGAAAGTGCACTTCTCGAAACTACTATCGACGGTGCAACAGGCGTTCTTATCAATGTTATCGGCGGCGCAAACCTCAACCTTCACGAAACAAATGCGGCTGCACAGCTTATCGGCGATTGTGTTGACGAGGATGCAAATGTTATCTTCGGTGCAGCTATTGACGAAAGTCTTGAGGATGACGTTATCATCACTGTTATTGCAACAGGTCTTGACGGAAAGAAAAAGGATAAAAATGACTTTTTCGGTGCAATGGGCGGTGATGCAAACGGCGATTTGGAAATCCCCAGCTTTTTGCAGAAACCCAGCTTTGATTGATTATAATTAAAAGGAGAGAAAAACGTGGAGTTTCTTGATAAAGTAAAAAAGGTTGCGGCAGAAGTTGCCGTAGCATCAGGCAAGCAGGGAAAAAAGCTTTATGGTGTTACTAAAATAAAGCTTGAAATTGCTGAAAAGCAGAATAATGTAAAGGCTCTTTACAAGGAAATCGGTTTTGATGCGTATAAGGCATATAAGGCAAATACCGATATTGCAGAATATGTAAAGGAAAAGCTTATGGCTATAGATGCCCTCGAGGAGGAAATTGCAATTCTCCGCAAGAAGGCAGACGATATTAAAAATACTGACGAGGTTGGTGTGGAGGATATTTCCTATGCCGACGAGGATGCGCAGGATGCAGTGGTTTTTGATGCGCAGCAGGAATATGATGAGGCTGAAACAGAGCCTATAGAGCCTATTGAATAAGAACAAAATTGACTTCGTCAATTAAATGTTCGCTTCGCTCACCTTTTTTATAAGGTAAATTTTGTTGTTACAAGCAATTGCTGACGCAATTTCCTATGTAATAAAAGATTAAGGCATCTTAACGGAAAGTTAAGATGCCTTTTTAGAAGCAGAAGGAATAAAAATGAATTGCACAAATTCAGATGTTGTTGACCTCGGATTGTCTGTTGCTTCCGGTAGTATGAAATTTTATGATGTTTTGGATTGGATAAATAGGTTTAAGAAATAATTTTTTTTGGTCCTGACTTGTCATGAGCATAGTAAAGAATGTCGAATTTTGGCGAAACAAAACAAGCGCAGAAAAGGAGTGCTATAATATGGATTTCTTATATTCAACCACAATAACATTAACCTATGAGGAATACAGACGATTTGAATTAATGTTACTGTTCAATCGTAGTAACATTTTGTGGATAGCTATTCCGCAAGTATGGTGTTGGTTTCTTTCAGGGTTAATAAAAAGCTTTTTTTGTATGGTGATTTCCATTATACATGCTATAATAATTCTAATACTTCTTATTACTTTGCACATATATTGTAAAAAAATATGGGAAGCTGATAATTTTGCACACAATATGAATATAAGACTTGACTTTTATGATGGCTATTTAGTAGGAACTGACAAATATGGAGAAACAAGGCTTGAATACAATAAATTACATAAGATAATTGAAACAAAAACGAACTTTTATTTGATGACTGAAAAGTTCAAAGGAATAATTTTAAATAAGTCAAACTTTCCCGAAGGTCTCGCTGACTTTTTGAAAAACTTAAAAATATCATAATAATACAGTATGTGATTTGGGAGTGTTGTTGATTTCTTGGTCATAATTTAACACCAAGCTTGGTTCAATGTGGTGTCATCCAGATTATACAGTCTTTATATAAAGATTTCATCAAAAGAT
>JAZRQT010000035.1:0-2375 GCA_045650105.1 Clostridia bacterium
CCGTTAAGAAGAATGTCAAGCTTTACAAGGTCACTCTTTACATATGCACTCATTTCATAGTCAAATGACGCATAGCCACGGCTGCGGCTCTTTATCGCATCAAAGAAATCGTATATTATTTCGTTTAATGGAAGCTCATAATGAAGGTCTGCACGTTCAGAATCAAGGTATGTCATACCAACATAATTTCCCCGTCTGTCCTGACAAAGCACCATAATTGCACCTACATATTCCTGAGGAACAAAAATATGTGCATTTACAAAAGGCTCCTCCATATAATCAATTTCTGCAGGCTCTGGAAGATTGGTCGGATTTGAAACGTAAACTTCCTCCCCCGTTACCTTATGAACTTTATATACAACACTCGGCGCCGTTGTAACAAGGTCAAGGTTAAATTCACGTTCTAACCTCTCCTGAATAATTTCCATATGCAAAAGTCCTAAAAATCCGCAACGGAAACCAAAACCGAGTGCCGCACTTGTTTCCGCCTCAAACGAAAGCGATGCATCATTAAGCTGCAGCTTTTCAAGGGCATCACGAAGGTCGCCGTATTTTGAACCATCGGCAGGATAAATACCGCAGTAAACCATAGGGTTAACCGTTCTGTAGCCTGCAAGCGGTTCTTTTGCAGGGTTTTGCGCATCTGTTACAGTGTCACCAACCTGCGTATCACGCACCGTCTTGATGCTTGCCGCAATGTAGCCAACCTCACCCGCTTTTATAGAATTTGACGGCATCATACACTTAGGATGCAGATATCCCGTTTCAACAACGTCAAATTCACCGCCAGTTGCCATAAAGCGGATACGCATACCGGGCTTTATCTCGCCCTCCATAACACGCACATATACAATAACGCCTTTGTACGAATCATAATAGGAGTCAAATATAAGTGCACGTGGTGGAAGCGTTACATCACCCTTTGGTGCAGGAATATTCTTTACAATATATTCAGGAATTTCCTCAATGTTAATACCGTTCTTCGCACTGATTTTCGGTGCTTCCTCGGCGGGAATTCCTATAACATCCTCTATTTCCTTTACAATTTCATCAGGTCTCGCACTGGGAAGGTCAATCTTATTTATTACGGGAAGTATTTCAAGATTATGGTCAAGCGCAAGATACGTGTTTGCAAGTGTCTGCGCCTCTATTCCCTGCGATGCATCCACAACCAAAAGCGCACCCTCACACGCCGCAAGGGAACGTGACACCTCATAGTTAAAGTCAACGTGTCCGGGTGTATCAATCAGGTTAAGAACATAATCCTTGCCGTCCTTTGCTTTATAATTAAGCCTTACGGCACGTGCCTTGATTGTAATACCTCTCTCTTTTTCAAGCTCCATATTATCAAGAAGCTGCTCTGACATTTCACGGCTTTCAATACTTCCCGTAAGCTCTAAAAGTCGGTCTGCCAGGGTGCTTTTTCCGTGGTCTATATGTGCAATTATACAAAAGTTTCTGATATTGTCCTGCATAGCTGCTCCCTTCAAACTAAATAATCAAAATAACCTAAATTATATATTAACACAAAATCTAAAAAAAGGAAACACTTTTTTATCATCCAATATAATTTTCTTTAAGAATTTTTATTTCCTTTGCATATCCGTCAAGCTCGTTTGGCGTTTCAAGGAAAATGGGGAGATTTTTTAATCTCGGGTTATTTATTATCGCCTTCATTGCAGAAAGTCCGATTGAACCTTCACCTATTTTCTCATGTCTGTCCTTATGGCTTTCAAAAGGATTTTTGGAATCATTCATATGAATTGCATAAAGTCTGTCAAGGCCTACGATATTGTCAAATTCATCAAGAACAGCCTCAAGATTATTCACAATGTCATATCCGCCGTCAAACACGTGGCAGGTATCAAGACATACACCAACCTTTTCCTTAAGCTCGGTCTTATCAATTATCGCCCTTAATTCTTCAAAGCTTCTTCCGATTTCGCTACCCTTTCCCGACATTGTTTCAAGCAGGACTGTAGTTGTCTGATTTGGTTTAAGAATAGTATTCAAAAGCTCTGCAGTAAGGCAGATTCCTTTTTCCGCCCCTTGTCCAACGTGGCTTCCCGGATGAAAATTATAAAGGTTTCCCGGAATATATTCCATACGCAGCATATCATCCTCCATTATCCTTAAGGCAAGGTCGCGTACCCTTTCATCTGCGGAAGATGGGTTTAGTGTATATGGAGCGTGCGCAAGGATTTTGCCAAAGTTATTTTCCTTTGTAAACTGCAAAAATTCCTTAACATCATTTTCATCAATATCCTTTGCGGCAAAGCCACGGGGATTTCGTGTAAAAAACTGAAATGTGTTTGCCCCTATGCTCTTTGCCTCCTTTGCCATATGTGTAAATCCTTTTGATGCAGAAAGATGAC
>JAZRQT010000036.1:0-1978 GCA_045650105.1 Clostridia bacterium
GGTATCCGTGCACACGGGGATGTTTCTCTTTTAAAAATGGGTGAAACTCTCCGCAGCGAAAAGGGTGAGGTACAGTTTACCGATTACGGTCTTTCGGGGATTGCCGTTATGCAGCTTTCACGTCTTTTAGGTGAAAATGATATATTAGAACTTGATTTAATGCCCGACTTTTCCATAACAGAGCTTAAAGAGCTTTTTATAAAAAGAAAAGCCGCTCTCTCCCACCTTAAGGCTGAGGATTTCCTGTCAGGAATTTTGCATAAGACATTAGGGGTATTTATTTTAAACCGACTTGGTATTTCGTCTGCAAAAAAGGCAGAATTACTTACAGAGGATGAAATCAGTTTACTTGCGAAAAATATAAAAGCACTCCCCTTTACGGTTTTATCCGTTTTGGGAAAGGAACATTCGCAGGTAACGTGCGGTGGGGCACAACTTTCTGATTTTAACTTAGAAACATTAGAGTCAAAGATAGTTCCCAATCTCTACTGCATTGGCGAGGCACTTGACTGCGTAGGAGATTGCGGCGGATATAACCTTCACTGGGCGTGGGCAACGGCAAAAATTGCAGGAAAGGCAGTTTCAAAATGCTGAAAATAACAAATCTGCTCCTCCCCATCAAATATACTGATGAGGATATTAAAAACGAAATAAAGAAAAAGCTTCATATCGGTGATTTCGATATATTATCCTTTGAGATTTTAAAGGCGTCAATAGATGCGCATAAGCGTGGCGAGGTACATACCTCCATTAATGTTGCGGCAGTGCTTCGCGGAGAAAAGCGGTTTTATAATATAAAGAACGTGGAAAAATACGAAAAATACATTTATGAATACCCACCCGTATCACGCCTTACAAAGCGCCCTGTTGTTGTAGGATGCGGCCCTGCCGGACTTTTTGCGGCACATATTCTTGCCGTGTGCGGTGCTTGCCCGATACTAATTGAAAGAGGACTTGACGTGGATGCCCGCAAAAAAGCGGTGGAGAATTTTTTCAGCGGCGGAAAACTTGATACCGAATGTAATATTCAGTTTGGTGAGGGCGGTGCAGGAACATTTTCCGACGGAAAGCTTAACACGGGAACAAAGGATGCAAGACAGAAAAAGGTACTGGAGGAATTTATAAAGCATGGCGCACCCGAGGAAATTTCCTATGTTGGTAAGCCGCATATAGGCACTGATTTATTATCGGGTGTTATAAAAAATATGCGTAACGAAATTATATCTCTGGGCGGGCAGGTGCGTTTTGACACTAAGCTTGAGGATATATATGTAAATGACAATAAAATTATCGGTATCAAAACCTCCAAAGGGGATATTGATACCGATACTGTAATACTCGCAACGGGACACAGTGCGCGCGACACTGTAAAAATGCTCCTTTCCCATAATATATTGATGGAAAGGAAGAGCTTTTCCGTAGGCGTGCGGATAGAGCATCCGCAAAAGCTTATTAACGAGGCACTCTACCATTCATTTGCAAGCGAGCTTCCCTCTGCAAGCTACAAGGCGGCAGTTCACTTAAAGGACGGCAGGGGTGTTTATACCTTCTGTATGTGTCCGGGCGGAACTGTTGTTGCCGCCGCAAGTGAGGAAAACACCGTTGTCACAAACGGAATGAGTAATTTTGCTCGTAGTGGCGAAAATGCAAACAGTGCGCTTTTAGTAAGTATTCTCCCGACAGATTTTGAGGGTGACGACGTATTAAGCGGCGTGCATTTTCAGCAAAAGCTTGAAAAAAGTGCATTTTATATGGGCGGCAGTAATTACTTTGCACCTGTGCAGACCTCTGCCGACTTTATAAAGGGGCAGAAAAGCGTTTCGCTGGGAAATGTATCACCCACCTATCCTATAGGTTTAACGCCAAGTAACCTTAGCCAGCTTTTCCCTGAATTTATAACACATTCCCTGCGTGAGGGCATAACACTTTTAGACAGAAAGATAAAGGGATTTGCACTCCCCGACGCAGTTCTTACTGC
>JAZRQT010000037.1:0-4461 GCA_045650105.1 Clostridia bacterium
AAACGAAAACACGGTTGTTTTTGATACATCTACGGCACACCGCACAAAAGAGGGATGGGCATATGGCTTTTCCGAGCTTTCGAAGGAGCATTTTGAAAAGGTTAAATCGTACAAAAGGATTGCAGTGCCCGGTTGCCACGCAAGCGGTTTTATAGCACTTACATATCCGCTTATAGAAAAGGGAATTATATCCCCCGACGTTCTTCTCTCCTGCCACAGCATCACAGGCTACAGCGGCGGCGGAAAAAGTATGATTGCATCATATGAGGATGAGGGTCGTGACGCACTTTTAGGCGCACCCCGTCAGTATGCACTCTCGCAGATGCACAAGCATCTTCCTGAAATGACCTCTATAACGGGGATTAAGAATGCGCCCATATTCTCCCCCATTGTTTCAGATTTTTACAGTGGAATGGAAGTAACTGTGCCGATTTTTAGTAGTCAGCTTGAAAGCGGCTTTGGTATTGAGGATATTAAAGAGACTTATAAAGAAAAGTATAATACACCTATCGTATTCTATACAGAAAATGCTGATGAGGGCGGATTTTTAAGTGCAAATGCCCTTTCAGGAAAGGACTCAATGCAGATAACCGTCTGCGGAAATGATGATAGGATGCTCCTTGTTGCACGTTATGACAATCTCGGTAAGGGTGCGTCGGGTGCGGCACTTGAATGTATGAATATTTCAATGGGCTGCTCACCCTCACTGATGCTTGATATAGCCGAAACGAAGTAATCCGAACCCGCCTGAAACGGTGGAATTTCGGCAATTTTCGGTTTGTCGTCTTTGCAAGGCACAAAGCCTTGCTTCATCCTTCGCACCAAAACCTGCACAAAATTTCATCCGTTTCAGGTCTTTGAATTTTTAGAGAGCGGATTTTTGGTTGCGCAAGGCAAAAACACAGGAAATACTTTGTGTATTTCCGAGTATTTTAACACAGCGGAAGCGGAAATCTGCCTCTAAAAATCGAGTTCGGATTATTTCGTTTCGGCTACGAAAGGATGTTTACCTATGTTTAAAATAATTGACGGCGGCATTTGTGCCGCAAAGGGCTTTAGTGCAAACGGCATACATCGCGGAATACGCAAAAACCGTACAAAGCGTGACATTTCCCTTATTGTGAGCAGCGTAAAAGCGGCGGCGGCAGCAACCTATACAACAAACCTTGTAAAAGGTGCGCCCCTTACTGTTACAAAAAACAATATATCTGACGGCTACGCACGTGCCGTTATCTGTAACAGTGGTAATGCAAATACCTGCAACGCAAACGGAATTGAAATTGCCGAGAAAATGTGCGACCTTGTTTCCAGGGAAACAGGTATTGATGCAAAGGATGTTATCGTTGCATCAACGGGCGTTATAGGTCAACCCCTTGATATTGAGCCGATTGAAAAAGGTATGCATGAGCTTGCCAAAGGTCTTGGCGACCACAGTGATTTTGCATCAGAAGCAATACTCACCACAGACCTTGCCAAAAAGGAAATTGCAGTAAGCTTTACCATAGATGGTAAGGAGTGTAAAATCGGCGGCATTGCAAAGGGCAGCGGTATGATACACCCCAATATGGCAACAATGCTCGTATTTATCACAACAGACGTTTCTATAACGCCTGCTATGCTGCAGAAGGCACTTTCAGGGGACATTAAAAACACATTTAATATGGTAAGTGTTGACGGAGATACATCTACAAACGATATGGTAAGCGTTCTTGCAAACGGACTTGCAGGAAACAAGATAATTGACAGCGAGGGCGAGGACTTTGATATATTTATGAAGGCACTCAACACAGTAACCGTTCACCTTTGTAAATCCATTGCCGCAGACGGCGAGGGTGCAACAAAGATGATTGAATGTAATGTAAATGGTGCAAAAAGTGAAAGCTGTGCCAAAACTGTTGCAAAATCGGTTATCTGTTCATCACTTACAAAGGCGGCAATGTTCGGTGCTGACGCAAACTGGGGCAGAGTGCTTTGCGCAATAGGCTACAGTGGCGCAGATGTTGATGTTAATAAGATAGATGTTGCGTTTTCATCTGCGGCAGGAACAATAGACGTGTGCAAGAATGGCGCAGGCGTAAATTTTTCTGAAGAAATTGCAAAGAAAATATTGCTTGAAAAGGAAATTAATATTATAATAGAACTTAACGATGGTGAGTATGCTGCTACTGCCTGGGGCTGTGACCTTACTTACGATTACGTAAAAATTAATGGCGACTATCGCACTTGATTTAAAATTGAAATTCACCATAATTTCACATTTCGAATTTTAATTACGGAGGAAATAACAATGGATAACGCTCAGCGTGCGCAGGTACTTATTCACGCACTTCCCTACATACAGAAATATACAAATAAAATAGTTGTTGTAAAATACGGCGGCAATGCTATGATAAGTGATGAGCTTAAGGATGCCGTTATGGGTGATATTGTTCTTTTATCACTTATCGGTATCAAGGTTGTCCTTGTTCATGGCGGCGGTCCCGAAATTACACATATGCTTGATGCAGTGGGTAAGGAAACAAAGTTCGTAAACGGACTTCGTGTTACTGACAAGGAAACCGTTGACATCGTTCAGATGGTACTTGCAGGTAAGGTTAATAAAAGCCTTGTTAACCTTCTTCATCAGAAAGGCGGTAAGGCTATCGGTCTTTGCGGTATTGACGGACATATGATTGAGGCGGAGATGTTAAATCCTGAGCTTGGCTATGTAGGCGAAATTACAAAGGTTAATGTGGAGCCTATTACAGACGTTCTTGAAAAAGGATATATTCCCGTTATTTCAACCGTTGGCTGTGACAAGGACGGAAATGTTTATAACATTAACGCAGATACTGCAGCAGCAAAAATTGCAGGTATACTGGGTGCAGAAAGTCTTATTTCAATGACTGATATTGAGGGTATTCTTCGTGATAAGAATGACCCCTCTACCCTTATTTCCAAAATTCTTGTTGACGAAGCCCCCCAGCTTGTTGAGGAGGGTGTTATCTCAGGCGGTATGATACCCAAGGTAGAGTGTTGCATAGATGCAATTGAAAGCGGTGTAAGGAAAGTATTTATCATTGACGGAAGAATACCGCACGCAATACTTATTGAAACGCTGACAAACGAAGGTATAGGTACTATGTTTGTCCGCAGCGAATAACTACGCTGATTTTTACGGTGCGCAGAAAAAGTCTGTGCACCGTAATTTGGGATATATAAGGAGAATTATTATGAACACTTTTGAGAAGGATAAGGCATACGTTGCCCCTACATACGGACGTTTTCCGCTTGAGATTACAGGCGGTAAGGGTGCCGTTTTGCAGGGCAGTGACGGGAAAGAATATATTGACCTCGGCAGCGGAATTGCAGTAAACACCTTTGGTTTTCGTGATGAAGAATGGGTTGATGCAGTAAGGGCACAGCTTGACAGCTTTGCACACACATCAAACCTTTACTATACATCACCGTGCGCTGACCTTGCCCAGATGCTTTGCAGCCGAACGGGGATGAAAAACGTATTCTATTCAAACTCGGGTGCAGAGGCTAACGAATGTGCTATAAAGGCGGCACGCAGATATGGCGCACTTAATAAGGGCGAGGATTACTATACAATCATAACCCTTGAAAAAAGCTTTCACGGAAGAACACACACAACTCTTGCGGCTACAGGTCAGGAAAGCTTTCATAAGGATTTCCTTCCCCTTACCCCCGGCTTTGTGCATACCCCGCCAAATGATATAGCCTCACTTCAAAAAGCAGTAAATGAAAATAAATGCTGTGCAATTATGATGGAAATTGTTCAGGGAGAGGGCGGCGTATGCGCCCTTGAAAAGGATTTTATTCTTGAAGCACAAAGGCTTTGCAATGAAAACAACCTTATTCTTATTATTGACGAGGTGCAGACCGGTAACGGCAGAACGGGTAAGCTTTACGCATATATGCACTACGGCATTACCCCTGATGTTGTTACAACGGCAAAGGGACTTGGCGGCGGACTTCCGCTTGGTGTAACAATGCTCGGAGAAAGGGTTAAGGACATTTTTGCCCCCGGTCTTAACGGCTCAACCTTTGGCGGTAATCCCGTTTGCTGCAGCGGTGCAATAAGCGTACTTTCAAGGCTTACTGATGAATTTTTGCAGGAAGTAACAAAGAAAGCCCAAATAATAAAGGAAACGCTTACAGGCGCCGACGGAATCGAGGATATTTCCGGTCTTGGTCTTATGATAGGAATTAAAACAGTAAAAGATGCGAAGGAGATTGCAAATGAATGCCTTTCTCGAGGTGTACTTGTTCTCACCGCAAAGGATAAGGTAAGACTTCTCCCCCCGCTCAACATAGATACAGAGCTTCTCAAAAAAGCGCTTAAAGTAATTAAGGAGGTATGTAAATTATGAAACACTTATTAAAGCTCGGCGACCTTACAAAGGAAGAGATTGTAGAAATTCTCGACCTTGCCGATAAACTTAAATATGAAAAAAG